>JAFTDD010000002.1 GCA_017454355.1 Muribaculaceae bacterium | reverse complement strand
CATCATGGAGAACATACCCTTCTTCATCTCGCCGCCGTACCATGTGTTGAGGATGACCTGCTCGCGGCTGGTGACGTTGAACACGACGGCGGTCTCGCTGTGGAGGCCGAGTTCCTTGTAGTTCTCAACCTTGGCCTTGCTGGCGTTGTAGACGATGAAGTCGGGCTCCTGGTCAAACTCCTCCTCGTTCTGGGGGCGGATGAACATATTGGTGACGAAGTGGGCCTGCCATGCGACTTCCATGATGAAGCGGACCTTCATGCGGGTGTCCTTGTTGGCGCCGCAGAAGCCGTCGACCACGTAGAGTTTCTTGCCGCAGAGTTCCTTCTTGGCAAGGTCGAGCACGGCGTCCCAGGTCTCCTGGCTGGCGCGCTTGTTGTCGTTGGGATAGTTCTCGCTGGTCCACCACACGGTGTCGTGGCTAGTGGCGTCGTCGACGATGAACTTGTCCTTGGGTGAGCGTCCGGTGTACTCGCCGGTCATGACGTTGATGGCGCCGAGTTCGGTCTCCACGCCGCGGTCAAAGCCGGTGAGGCCTTCCTTCATTTCCTCGTTGAACAGCACCTCGTAGGTGGGGTTGTAAAGCACCTCGGTCACGCCGGTGATGCCGTACTTCTCTAAGACTTTCTTATCGAATCTTGCCATTGTTTAGTTGTTGATATTTAATTGTTTAACGTTGTTTTTGTGTATTTTGGCGCGCGCGGCAACGGAGGTCGCCTTGTTATGCACTGCAAAGGTAGTGATTATTTCCCGATAACGCAATAGTCGATTAAAGATTTTTTTCTTTAATCGTTAATGGTTGTGTGTTGGGAATATTGGTTGAATGCGCGCTTTCGGGTTAAATGTCGGTTGTTTTTCGACATTTAGCCCGAAAGCGTGCATTGTTGTTCTATCTCTTGGGGAGGGGGGTCACTTGATGATGGCCATCACGCGGGCGGCGAGTTCTTGGGCGCGTGCCTCGTCGTGGGCCTCGCTGTAGACGCGGATGATGGGCTCGGTGTTGCTGCGGCGCAGGTGTACCCAGCCGTCCTCAAAGTCGATTTTCACGCCGTCGATGGTGGTGAGGCGCTCGCCGGCGAATTGTTCTTGCACCTTGTGGAGCAGGGCGTCGACGTCGGTTGCCGGGGTGAGTTCCACCTTGTTCTTGACGATGACATACTGCGGATAGGTGGCCTTGAGTTGGCTGACTGTTTTGCCGCTCTTGGCCAGCAGGGTGAGGAACAGCGCCACGCCCACGAGGGCGTCGCGGCCGTAGTGCAGCGCGGGGTAGATGACACCGCCGTTGCCCTCGCCGCCGATGATGGCGCCAGTGCGCTTCATCTCGGTGGTGACGTTCACCTCGCCCACGGCGGCGGCGCTGTAGGAGCAGCCGCGTGCCACGGTGACGTCGCGCAGGGCGCGTGAAGACGACAGGTTGCTCACTGTGGCGCCGGGCGTGTGTTGCAGCACGTAGTCGGCCACGGCCACGAGGGTGTATTCCTCGACAAAGAACTCGCCGTTCTCCATGATGATTGCCAGGCGGTCGACGTCCGGGTCGACAACAAAGCCCACATCGGCCTTGCCGGAGGCCATGAACGAGGCGATGCCGGTGAGGTTCTGCGGAATGGGTTCGGGGGTGTGTCCGAAGTTGCCGGTGGGGTCGCAGTAGAGTTTCTCGACGTGCTTCACGCCCAGGGCGTCAAGCAGTTTCGGGATGGCGATGCCACCCACGCTATTGACGGCGTCGACGGCGACGGTGAAGCCGGCTGCGGCGATTGCGTCGCGGTCCACCAGCGGCAGGTCGAGCACGGCGTCGATGTGGCGGCGCAGGTAGGTGTAGTTCTTCTGTTCGCGGCCCAGGCAGTCGACGGGAGCGTAGTCAAACTCTTCGGCCTGGGCGATGCGCAGCACCTCGCGTCCCTGCTCGTCGTTGAGGAACTCGCCCTGCTCGTTGAGCAGTTTGAGGGCGTTCCATTGCTTGGGGTTGTGGCTGGCGGTGATGATGATGCCGCCGCAGGCCTTTTCCCAGACGACGGCCAGTTCGGTGGTCGGGGTGGTTGCCAGGCCGATGTTCACCACGTCAAACCCCATGCCGGTGAGGGCGCCGGTGACGAGGTTGAGCACCATGCGTCCGCTCAGGCGCGCATCGCGCCCGACGACGATGACGTTGCTCGTGCGGGTGGTGGTACGCCGGATAAAGGTGGCGTAGGCCGATGTGAATTTGACGATGTCGAGCGGCGTGAGGCCGTCACCGGCGGGTCCGCCGATGGTGCCGCGAATTCCGGAAATCGATTTGATCAATGCCATAGTCTATTTTTTTTAATATGAATTATCATTTTTATAAACATGAATATCCATTAATATCCATTAATTTTTTAATCGGCATAAATATTCTTTCGATTAAAAAAGACGGTATTCATCTCTTTATCTAAAAGCACGCATTCATTTATATCATCAAAATAAGCGTATCTTTCACCTTGAAGACGTTTGCAACCAAAGTTTATAAGAAGACCAATAGGTTTCTTTGTCAGTCTCAGATAGTTAAATAATTGCATCCTATGCGCAGAGATAATACGTTCGGCAGACTTGAGTTCTATAATCACATCACCGACAACTATATCCATTTGGTAACGTTTTTCTAATTGTATGCCTCGATAGAAACAAGGAATATTGACTTCACGCTCGTTGGGAATTCCGCGCGATAACAATTCCAGATGCAATGCCTCGTTATAGATTGGTTCTGCCAATCCCCACCGCAATTCAGAATGAACATCAATCGCGGCACCCACTATATCAAACACCAAATCCTTATATGATTTTGGGGTCATAAAATTAATGGATATTAATGGATATTATATGTTTAAAATTTTCTGCGGCAGTCAACCTCTCAACGTTTATTAGATTTGGGAGTGGAAGTAGCGGATGTGGTAGAGGAAGGGTTGGACGTAACTGATTTCGCTGGTGAAGCCGTACTGAGACTTGACGATGACCCAGGCCTCGGAGTCTTCGACGCCGATGAAGTCGAGCGGCAGTTGCAGTCCGAAGCCCCACTGGGCCGAGGCGGGCAGGGTGAAGTCCTGAGAGTTGAAGTAGCAGGCGGTGGTGCTCATGTTGTCGGTGGCGTTGTCGCCGGAGGCGGTGAGGGTGCCGGTGCTGTACCACGTGAGCAGGTTGTAGCGGGTGTAGCGGAAGTAGATTGTCTCGCTCTCTTTGGCCTTGTCCTTCTTGCGGTCGCCGGCGTTGATGACCTGCATATAGATGTTGCCTTCCTTGTCGAGGCGGTAGTAGGGGGCGTCCTCGCCGGTGACGAAGACGGTGTCTTTGGGGATGTCGTTGACGACCTCAAATCGCCTGAGGAAGGCGTTTGTGGCGTTGCGCTCGTTGTTGAGGCGTTCGCTGTAACTGACGCTGTTGCTGCAGGAGCCGAGGCTCGCGATGGCTATGACGGCCGTCATTATCAGTTGGATTGTCTGTTTCATTTCTGGATGGGAGTTATAAGAGTTATAGGAGTTATAGGGGAGGCGGCCACGGCACACCGAACGGGGAGTTGTCGCTACCGCTCCGTCTCTTCCTGAAGGAGGGGGTGGGGGGAGGACAATATATCGTAGAAGATGGCGACGGCCTGGTCGAGGGTGCCGCGGAAGTCGGCGCCGGCGGCGTTGGTGTGTCCGCCGCCGCCATAGTATTTCTCGCATAGTTCCTTGACGGAGAAGTCGCCCTTGCTGCGGCACGACACCTTGATGCGGTCGACGTCCTCGCGCAGGAAGACGACCCAGTTCACTTCGGGGATTGCCAGCGGCTTGTTGACGAGCGACTCGGTGTCGCCGCGGTGGTAGTTGAAGCGTTTGAGTTCATCGAGGGTGAGGGTGAGCAGGGCGGCGCCTTGGTCGGTGAACAGTTGCATTTTCTCGCACAGTGCGTAGCCTTGCAGGCGAATGCTGTCGGCCGAGAAGGTGTTCATCGCCATGCGGTAGAGGTAAGGCACGTCGATGCGTCGTCGCGCGAGCAGCGAGGCGATTTCAAACACTTCGGGGTTGTCGCAACTGTAGGTGAAGTTGCCCGTGTCGGTCATCAGGCCGGTGTAGAGGCACTGCGCGGTGCGACGGTCCACCATGTTGACGATGCCCATCTGCAGCAACAGGCGGAAGACCAGTTCACACGTGCTGGAAGCCTCTGGCACCGAGACCATGACGCTAAACTCGTCTTTGTCGGGGTCGAGGTGGTGGTCGATGAGTACGCGTGGGGCGCGGCTGAGCGAGAGCATGTCTCCCAGGCGGTCGATGCGCGCCAAAGTGTTGAAGTCGAGGCAGAACACCAGTTTCGCCTCCTTGATGGCCTCGCGCGCGGCGTCCTCGTCCTGGGTGAGAACGGTGACGTGGCGCATCTCGGGCAGGAAGTTCAGCACGCGCGGCACCATGTCGGGAGTGACCGCCCGTGCGTTCTTGCCCATGCGCCGCAGCACGTGGGTCAAGGCGAGAGTAGAGCCGATGGCATCACCGTCGGGCGACATGTGGCAGGTGACCACGATGTTGTCCGCGCTATTGATGAGCGACCGGATTTTGTCGACTGTTTTGTCGTCTATGATGGGTTTTATCATTGTTTTTTTATAGGGTTCCTATGGAAATATAGGGTTCCTATGGTTTCTAGGGTTCCTATGGAATATAGTTATCGGTAACAGACAAAGGCTTCGATGGCCTCGTAGGCGGCCAGACCCAGGCGGTTGTAGTGGTCGGCGAGGGCGCGGTTGCGCTCGATGGTGCGCTGCCAACTGAGTTTTCCCTCGGTGCTGTCGCGCAGCGGCGCGTCGTGCACTTGGCTCTGGTGCTTGATGATGGCATCGAGTTTGACGGCGAACTCTTCCGGGCTGATGGGCACCGCCATCTCGGCCTGGTCGACAGTCCATTGTCCCCACTGTCCCCGATAGAGCCACACTCGGCATTGAGCCATGAATGGCTCTTGGCGCAGGTTGTCGAGGGCGCGTATGACGGCCGTGGTGGCGCGCTCGTGGGTGCCGTAGGGGTCGTTGAAGTCGTCCGAGAGGAAAATCTGATGCGGCTGGATGTGGCGGATGAGTTGCTCTACGATGGCCACATCGTCGTCGCTGACGCGTCCGGTGCCGGTGGCGTCGGCGCTGTAGAAAGGCATGTCGAGACGGTGGATGTTGTCGGGCTTGACGCCGAGCGAGGTGCAACTCATGATGCCCTCACACTCAAAGATGGCGCCCTTGATGAAGCGCACCAGCGGAGTGTCGGCGCCGTCCGGCGTGTGTCGCTCGCCGATGGTGTGGCGCAGCGGAGCGGTGTCGGTCGCCTTCATCGACAGCCGCCGTTCCACTTTGTCGATGAGCATGACAGTGCGCTCAAAGTCCTCGTCGTTGACGGCGACGTCGCCGGTGGTCTGGAAAGCGACGTGCACGTCGTGTCCCTGCTCGACCAGTCGGCTCAGTGTGCCTCCCATCGAGACGACGACGTCGTCGGGGTGTGGGCTGAAGGCGAGCACGCGTTTGGGGTAGGGCAGGGCGCGCTCGGGGCGGTTGCTGTCGTCGGCGTTGGGTTTGCCTCCGGGCCAACCGGTGATGGTGTGCTGGAGGTCGTTGAATATCTTGATGTTGACGTTATATGCGCTGCCGTAAAGAGCCACGAGGTCGCCCAATCCGTGGTCGTTATAGTCGACGTTGGTGAGTTTGAGCACCGGTTTGCCGGTGATGCCGCTCAGCCAGACGATGGCGCGGCGGATTAGTTTGTCACTCCACTGGCAGTTGGTGACGCGCCAGGGATAGGAGATGCGGGTGAGGTGGCCGGCGGCGTCGAGGTCGGTGATGATTTTCACGCTGTCGTGCATCTGCAGGTAACTCGCCGGGGCCTGCTCGCTCATTCGTCCCTCGATGGTGTCGAGCAGGGCATTGGCGCTGTTGTCGCCCCAAGCCACGGCGATGACGTGGCGTGCCTGGAGGATGTTGCCGATGCCCAAAGTGACGGCTGTGGCCGGCGCGGTCTCGCTCTGGAAGGCTTCGGCCACGCGGCGTCGGGTATCGCCGCTGAGCAGCATCAGCCGGCACTTGCTGTTCATTGTCGAGCCCGGCTCGTTGAAGGCGATTGTTGCCGTGCGCGACAACTCGCACACCACCAGGTCGAGGCCGCCCAATTCGGCGATTTGTGCCTCGTAGGCCTTGCAGTGGCTGTGGACGTTCTCTTGGGTGGCCGCCGGGGCAAAGGTGTGGATATTTTGCGGCTCAAAGTCCACTTTGCTCAGCAGGTGGTCTTCGATGCGTGCCATGGTGCTGTGCTGGCGGTCGACGTCGCCCAGACCCAGTTCGCCCAGGTTGAAGGCAAACACGTTGGCAAACGACAGTTTGTCGGCAAAATAGAGTTTGACCAGTTCGTCGTAGACCTTGAGTGCTCCGCGTCCGGCGTCGAGGGCGATGACGCAGCGGCCGCGCTCCTTAACGGTGCGCGTGATATAGTCGGCGATGTCGGCGGCGGCCTCGTGTGCGCCGTCGTCGGTGCTTTCCATGACCTTGGTGTAAACCTTCTCGAAGCGGGTCAGTTGAGTGAGTTCGATCTCGCTCTCGGGGCGGTAGAGGTTGGCCGGCACGGGGTCGCGCAGCACCTGCGAGTTATTGCTCGTGTTGTTGTTCATGATTGCGGTTCTTTTGCCGCTTCTGTCGTGGAGCGTCGGTGTGCTCCACGCGACGACAGTTGCGGGATGTTGTTATAGATGAATTCTGTCGCGCCGGTATGGCTGTTGATATAATGGGCGGCGGCGTGCCCGGCGCGTTGCAGGGCGTTTTTGTCGCCGATGAGGCGGTTGAGGGTGCCCTCGAGGTCGTCTCGAGAAGCGACAGTGAAGGCGGCGTCGCAGGCGACGAGTTCGGTTGCCTCGCGGAACTTGCCGTGGTTTGGCCCGAAGATGACGGGGATGCCATAGACGGCGGCCTCGCAGATGTTGTGGATACCGGCGCCGAAGCCTCCGCCCACGTAGGCCGCGTCGCCGTAGCGGTAGAGCGACGAGAGGAGGCCGAAACTGTCGATGATGACGCAGTCGAGAGAACGGGCGGCCTCGGGCGAGGTCTCGCTATAGAGCCCCACGGGTCGCGTGACGCGAGCCATGAGGGCGTGGAGGCGCTCGCGGTCAAACTCGTGCGGGGCGAGGATGAGTTTCATGCCCGGGTGGCTGTTGAAGTAGGGAATGAGCAGGTCCTCGTCGGCGGGCCAGGTGCTGCCGGCCACCAGAGTGAACGGCGCGCCGGCGGTGAGAGCCTCGATGGCGGGAAACTCGCGCGCGGCGGCGCGCACGTCGGCCACGCGGTCAAAACGCGTATCGCCACTCACCTCCACCCGCGTGACGCCCACGCTCTTGAGCAGTTGGCGCGAGTCCTCGTTTTGCACAAAGATGGTGGTGAAGCATCGCAGGATGCGGCGGAACATTCCTCCCCACGGCTTGAAGAACACTTGCGATGGGCGGAAGTGGGCCGAGATGACGTAGGTGGGGATGCCGCGTCGCCGCAACTCGGTGAGGTAGTTGCCCCAGAACTCGTATTTGACGAAAATGGCGACCGCCGGCTTGGCCAGGTCAAGGAACTGCTTGACCTGCTGCGGCATGTCAAACGGCAGATAGACAACGACATCGGCCATGGGGTAGTTTTTGCGCACCTCGTAGCCCGACGGCGAGAAGAACGACAGCAGCACACGCGCGTCGGGGCGCTCTCGCTTGATGCGCTCGATCAGCGGCCGTCCTTGCTCAAACTCGCCCAGGCTGGAGGCGTGTACCCAGATGTAGCCTCCGTCCGGCTCGATGTTGTCGCGCAGGCGATCCATAGTCTGTGCCTGTCCCTCAAGCATGAGTCGCGCCTTGCGGTTGCGCAACGCGGCGGCTTTGACGGCCAGGCGATAGGCGCCGATGCCTATGTTATATAACAAGTCCATTATCTAATTCACAATTTGTCACTCAAAGGAGTGGAGTGCGCGGCGGCCTGGCCGCTGTTTTTGCGGTAGAGAGCGCCGCCGATGTTGTAACTCACCTTGATGGCCTGCCACCAGCCGAAAGGTCGTCCCTGACTGGCGTGGAGCGTGACGCCCAGGCGCACATCCAGACCCTTGCGGTCAAAGAGGACGGCGTAGGCGTCGGTGCGGCTGTAGAACTTTGTGCAGAAGTAGGGGTCGCCCAGGTTGAGTTCCGGTCCGTAACGGTTATATAGCGGGAAGATGTTCTTGCCGGCAAACAGTTGCTCGTCGATGCTGATCCAGCGGTGGCGGAAGTTGGCCGAGAGCACCGCTCCGCAGGGGGCGAACCACTTGCCCTCGTCGCGCGCGCGCTGCAGTTGGATAATTGCGCCGGCCTGCACCCGCAGTCCGGGCAGCGCCTGCCATCGCAGCATCGGGTTGATGGTGCCGTCGTCGTTGACACACTCGCCCTCGGGGGCGTTCTTGCGCTTGGCCAAGTGGTTATACTGCGCGTGGCCGCCGATTGACCATCGTCCGTGGGCGTCGAGGTTGACAAATCCGCTGACGGTTGCCACAAAGGCCTCGCGGCGTGTCTCGCTCTGCATCTGACGCCAGTCGAGCACGGCCTGCAGCCAGCCGCGCCGTCCGCGGTTGGTGACCATCAGACCGCGCAGCACGGGAGTGCAGTATTGCAGCGAGTCGCTCATCAGGTAAGACGGCAACTGCTCGAGCAGCAACCGCCGCGGCACGAAGCCCAGAGCGAGCCCGGTCTTCTCGGCGTCGAAATGGTAGTAGACGGCGGGCAGCACCTTGTAGCCGTGGCCATGGTCGGTGATGGGCTGATACCACGCCACGCCGCCCATGAGGCGGTGCCGGCCGTCGGCGGGTAGGGTGACGCCCAACTCGGGGTTGAGGCGCAGGTAGAGCAACGTCTGGTCGGGCGTGAGGTCATCGCCGCCCTCGCGGTTCTCAAAGCGCGTCTCGAAGTCCACGTTCCACAGCACGTCTTGAGCCGAGGAGGCGAGGGCCAATAATATTGCCGTTATGCAAAGCGATATTTTGTTCACTAAATGGGAGTTATGGAAGAAATGGGAGTTGTGGGAGAAATGTGAAACAACGCCAATTATGCATTATGAATTGAAGAAATGCCGCGGCGCAGGCGCGCGATGGTCTCGTCGCGCCCGAGCAACTCGATGATGTCGAACATGTGCGGCCCCTTACATTCGCCCACGACGGTCAGTCGCCACGCGTTCATCACGTTGCCCAGATGGTAGCCGTGGTCCGCGATCCAGCCCAGCACGACGGGCTCGGTGGCGGCGGCAGTGAACGGCTCGATGCCCTCGAGCAGGGTGATGAGGTCGGTGAGAATGGCCGGGGTGTCCTCCTTCCAACGCTTGCGCACGTCCTTCTCGGCATACTCGGTGGGCGCCTCAAAGAAGAAGCGCACCTGCGGCCACAGTTCGCCGATAAAGTTGGCGCGCGTCTTTACCATCGCCCCCGCGCGGGTGAGATAGTCGAGGTCTTGCCCCAAAACTTCGCCCACCTCGTTTTGTCCTTCGTACTTAACGAGCGCTTCAGCCAACTCCTTGTCGTCCATGCGGCTGATGTACTCGTGGTTGAACCACTTGCCCTTCTCGAAGTCGAACTTGGCACCCTTCTTGGAGCAGTGCTCAAAGGAGAAAGCCTCGATGAGTTCGTCCATCGACATCAGTTCTCGGTCGTCGCCGGGGTTCCATCCTAAAAGGGCGAGGAAATTAATCACGGCCTGTGGCAGGTATCCCTTTTCGCGGTATCCGCTGCTGCGCTCGCCGGTGTTGGGGTCAGTCCAGTCAAGCGGGAAGACGGGGAAACCCAGTCGGTCGCCGTCGCGTTTGCTCAGTTTGCCTTTTCCGTCGGGTTTGAGCAACAGCGGCAGGTGTACCCACTGCGGCATGGTGTCGCTCCAACCGAATGCCTCGTAGAGCAGCACGTGCATCGGCGCGCTTGGCAGCCACTCCTCGCCGCGTATGACGTGGCTCACCTCCATCAGGTGGTCGTCAACGATGTTGGCCAGGTGATAGGTGGGCAGGTCGTCGGCGCTCTTGTAGAGCACTTTGTCGTCGAGGATGGTGCTGGAGACGGTGACGTCGCCGCGGATGAGGTCATGGACGGTGACGTCGCGTCCCGGCTCGATTTTGAAACGCACCACATACTGTGTGCCCTCGTCGATGAGGCGCTGCACCTCGTCGGCGGGCATGGTGAGCGAGTTGCGCATCTGCAGGCGTGTGGAGGCGTCATACTGGAAGTTGGGCACCTCGGCGCGCCGGGCGTTGAGTTCGTCGGGCGTATCAAAGGCGACGTAGGCGCGGCCCGCGTCGAGCAGTTGCTTGACGTAGACGCGATAGATGTCGCGGCGCTCGCTCTGCTTGTAGGGGCCGTAGGCGCCACCCTGGCGCACACCCTCGTCGATGCCGATGCCCAGCCAGTTGAGGGCCTCGTTGATGTAGTCCTCGGCGCCGGGCACAAGGCGGGTGCTGTCGGTGTCCTCGATGCGCAGGATCATCGTGCCGCCGTTTTGGCGAGCAAACAGGTAGTTATATAACGCGGTGCGCACGCCGCCAATGTGCAGCGGGCCCGTGGGCGATGGTGCGAAACGCACTCTAACCGGTCTTTCCATGTCTTAATTGTTAGTCATCAAGTCCTCCCCCAACGCCCTCGTCAAGGAGGTGGGCTATGGGTTCGGGATGTTATTAATTCAGTTTTAACTTGCAAAGTTACGAAAAAAGTGTGAAGTGTGAAGTACTTAGCGCGAAGTTTTTTGCCATTCCAATTATTTTGCCTATCTTTGTGACTGAGAAACGCAACAATCTTGATGATGAAGAAGGAAACGATAGCAGCCGTCGCACTGCCGACGCCGTCAACCCCACCGGGGCGGCCACCGGCACTGACCGCGTTTATCGCGGCGGCTGTTGGAGCGATTGGCACGAGAATAACAGCCGCGTGACCAGCCGCCACTTTAACCGCCCGGACACCATGTATCTGTGCCTGGGCCTGCGCCTGGCTCTGTAGTACGCTGTTATAAACCTAAATGCCGCAATTCGATTTTTCTCTCTCGATAATTCCCGTAAATTTCCGAAAAATATTATTTATCTCCCGTGAATTTACGTGAATTATCGTGAATTTCTTCTCTTGTTCTCCAACTCATGAAAAAACCTCTTGTTCTCTTGTCTTTATAACGGAAATTCACGAAAATTCACGGGAGATTAGTTTTCGTGAATTTCCGGAGATTTTCGTGAGCGTATACAAGGTTGCGGAATTAAGCGTCGAGAACAATAATATACAGGAGAGAACAGGAGAATAAATTATATCTCCTGTTCTCTCCTGTCAGAATATCGCCCTTATTGTCTTCGGATTAGGGCTCGAGGTGCCAGGCGTCGACGGTGCGCGTGTCGGTGGCCAGGTTGATGGCCAGCAGACGCACCGGACGGCCGTCGTGGCGCCACTTGGCGGCATAGTCCTTGCGGCGCAATTGCTCCATCGCCTCCTCGACCGTCTTGCCATACTTCAACTCGATGATGTAGATGGCCTGTGGCATGCGCAGCACCAGGTCGGCGCGGCCGTTGCTCGTGCGGTCCTCACACGTCACGTCAGCCCCGAACGACGTCAGCACCGCATAGAGGATGGCCTGGTAGTGCCGCTCGTTGTCGTTGCTGATGTCATACGGTATCGACGCGTAAAAGTCCTTCAACGCCATCATGAAGTCCTCCATTGTGCTTTTGCCGCGATAGAGCGAGATATAAGCATCGCGCAACCATTGTTTGTTATCGGGAGGCAACTCTATATATTGCATCAACGCGTTTGAAAGGCCGCGCCGCACCTCGCGGTTGGGGATGCCGAGCGTATAGGTCTCAAACTCGCGGTCATAGCCCTTGATGGTCAGGTAGCCGCTCTGGAACAGCGCAGGCACGGCGTCGGTCACCCGTTCGGCCGGCCGGTCAAAGCGGTTCTGCGTCGCCTCGATGCCGTCCAGCGCGTCCACCTCAAAGTGAGTCTTCTCCATCACATCAAACAGCCACGTGGGCGTGCCGCTGTCAAACCAGTAGTCGCTCAACTCCTTGTTGCCGAACGCCTTGACGAGGCTGAACGGATTGTAAACATCGACCAGGGCGCGGGTGAAGTGGTAGCCGTCGTAGAAGTCCTTGAGGCGCTCGACCATCTCCTCCTTGCCGCAGCCGTGGTACTCGGCAAGGTCGCCGATGCCCGCCTCCATATAGCGGCGCATCTCGTCGACCGTGATGCCGCACAGTGCGTCCCAACCGGGGATCATGCTGATGTTGTTCAGGTTGTTCAACTCGCTGAAGATGCTCAACTGCGAGAACTTGGTGATGCCCGTCAACAGCAGGAAGCGCAACTGCGGCGCCAACGCTTTCAGCGGGCTGTACAGGTCGCGCGTGATTGCGCGCGCGGCCTTCAGGCTCTCCTCGTCGTTGAGAAACTCGAGCAGCGGCGAGTCATACTCGTCGATGAGAACCACCGCGCGACCGTTGTGGCTGCGAGCGGCAGCAGCCCTCACAATCTTCGTCAGGCGGATGCTATACACGTCGGCGGGATCGGGCGTGATGCCGTACTTCTGCTCATAACTGCCCAACAGATAGTTGAGCATCGAGTGCAGGTTGCTCACTTCATGCACCTTGGTAAAACTCATGTCGAGCAGCACCACCTCGTGGCGGTTCCACTCGGTCTCATACCGGTCAATCTCCAGCCCCTCAAATAGGTCGCGACGACCCTCGAAGTAATACTTCAACGTCGACAACAGCAGCGACTTGCCGAAGCGCCGCGGCCGGCTCAAGAAATACATAGCCCCCTCGTTGACCAGCCGGTAAATTAAGCCAGTCTTGTCGACATAAACCATCCCAGACTTGCGGATAAACTCGAAGTCCTGGATGCCAATCGGATATCTTAACACCTTCATCGCTGACATAGTTACTGTTTCAACCCACAAAGTTACGAAAAAAATTCAAACCACCCGCTTTTAGACGACAACAAACACAAATTTTACGTTAACGGGCAAAAACGGACAGCAAAGGCATATCAAAACAGGAGAACAAGAGAATAAATTATATCTCTTGTTCTCCTGTCAGAATATCGCCCTTATTGTCTTCGGATTATAAGAGGGTGTTACTTGGCGGCGAGTTTTGCCCAACTGTCTTTGAGGCCGATGGTGCGGTTAAACACGAGGTGGCCGTCGCTGCTGTCGGGGTCGACACAGAAGTAGCCGATGCGTTGGAACTGGAACTTGTCCTCGACCTTGGCTACCTCGGCCAGATATGGTTCGATTTTGACGTGTTCGACGACCTTGAGCGAGTCCGGGTTGAGTAGTTCGCGGAAATCTCGCTCGGCCTCAGCGCCGGGGTTCTCGACGGCGAACAGGCGGTCGTAGAGCCTGACCTCGGCATCGACGGCGTGGCGCGCACTCACCCAGTGGAGGGTGCCCTTGACCTTGCGGTCGGCGCCGGGCAGTCCGCTGCGCGTGTCGGGGTCATAGGTGCACTGCACCTCGGTGATGTTGCCGTCGGCGTCGTGGGTGCAGCCGGTGCACATGACGATGTAGGCACCCTTGAGGCGCACCTCCTTGCCCGGCGTGAGGCGGAAGAACTTCTTGGGCGGGTTCTCCATAAAGTCGTCGCGCTCGATATACAGTTCGCGGCAGAACGGCATCTCGTGCACTCCGGCGCCCTCCTGCTCGGGATTGTTGTCCATGGTGACCATCTCCACCTTGTCGTCGGGATAGTTGGTGATGACCAGACGTACGGGATTGAGCACTGCGCTCACGCGCGGCGCGTTGTGGTTGAGGTCCTCGCGGATGCTGTGCTCGAGCAGACTGATGTCGTTGAGCGCCTCATACTTGGTGTAGCCGATGGCGTCGAGGAAGTTCTTGATGCTTTGCGGGGTGAAGCCGCGGCGGCGCAGGCCGCAGATAGTGGGCATGCGCGGGTCGTCCCATCCGGCCACGAGGCCTTCCTGTACGAGTTGGAGCAGTTTGCGCTTGCTCATGACGGTGTAGGTGAGGTTGAGGCGGTTGAACTCGATCTGGCGCGGGCAATACTCGCCGACGGAGTCACCTGCCAGCAGTCTCACAAAGTAGTCGTAGAGGGGGCGGTGGGGCACAAACTCGAGAGTGCAGATGGAGTGGGTGACGCCCTCGAAGTAGTCGCTCTGGCCGTGGGCGAAGTCATACATCGGGTAGACTTTCCACTTCTCGCCGGTGCGCCAATGCGGTTTCTTGATGATGCGGTAGATGATCGGGTCGCGGAAGTGCATATTGCTGCTTGCCATGTCAATTTTGGCGCGCAGCACGTGTGTCCCCTCGTCAAACTCGCCGGCGTTCATCCTTTGGAACAGATCGAGGTTCTCCTCCACCGAGCGGTTGCGGTAGGGGCTCTCGATGCCCGGCGTGGTGGGTGTGCCCTTCTGCCGGGCGATTTCCTCGCTCGACTGGTCGTCAACGTAGGCGTGTCCCTCCTTGATGAGGCGGATGGCGAAGTCCCACAGGCGCTCGAAGTAGTCGCTGGCGTAGTAGAGGCGGTCGCCCCAGTCGTAGCCCAGCCAGTGGATGTCGCGCATGATGGACTCGACGTACTCGGTGTCCTCCTTCTGCGGGTTGGTGTCGTCGAAGCGCAGGTTGCACGTGCCGCCCATCATCTCTGCCACGCCAAAGTCCATGCAGATGGCCTTGGCATGCCCGATGTGGAGGTATCCGTTGGGTTCGGGCGGAAAGCGGGTGTTGAGGCGTCCGCCGTTCTTGCCGGCAGCCAGGTCGTCGGCGACGATTTGCTGCACAAAGTTGAGCACCTTCTTCTCTTCGGCCGGTGCGATGCCGTTGTCGATGTTGTCAGCCATTTATAGTCGTTGAGTTGTTAACGGTTTTTTTGTAGCATATAGCATGTAGCACGTAGCATGTAGTGCTTAATACACATGCTACGTGCTACATGCTACACGCTACGTGCTACACGCTACATGCTACGTGCTACACGCTCACTTGCTCTCGGCGGCGGCCTGCTTCTTGGCCTGACGACGGCTCACGGCGTAAGCCACGGGCGAGGCGACGAAGAGCGAGGCGCAGGTGCCGATAATCACACCGAGGATCATGGCGAAGATGAAACTGCGGATGCTCTCACCTCCCAGGAAGAAGATGACCAGCAACACGAGCAGCGTGGTGACCGACGTCATGATTGTACGGCTCAGGGTGGAGCACAAAGCGTTGTTGAAGGTCACGTTGAGGTCCTGCTTGGGGAAGAGGCCTCGGAACTCACGCACACGGTCAAAGACGACCACAGTGTCGTTCACCTGATAACCGATCACAGTCAGGATAGCGGCGATGAACGTCTGGTCGATCTCCATCGAGAACGGCAGCAGGCCGTGCAGGGTGTAGAAGCCGATGACGGTGAACGTGGTGAAAGAGACAGCCGCCAGTGCGCCAAGCGAGAAGGCGACGTTGCGGAAGCGCAGCAGGATGTAGAGGGCCATGGCGATGAGCGAGAAGAAGACTGCCCAGGCGGCCTCGCGAGCCATGTCGCTGGCGATGCTCGGGCCGACGACCTCGCTGCTGACCACACCAATCTTCTCGTTGCTCACGCTGAAGTCGGTGGCCGACATACCGCCGAGTTCGCTCTGGAGACCCTTGTAGAGTTTCTCCATAATCTCCTCGTCGATGCCCTCGGCGTCGCTGTCGATTTTATAGTTAGTCGAGATGCGCACCTTCTGGTCGTTGTCGATGGTGATGACGCTGACGTTGGCGCCCTCAAAGAGCGGCATGAGTTGGCTCTCGAGCGTCTCGGGCACGACATCGTGGTCAAATTGGACCACATAGTTGCGGCCACCCGAGAAGTCGATACCCTTGTTGATGCCGCGCCAGGCGAAGAGGCCTGCCACGACGACCACAACACAGATGATTGCCATCCACGTGGTCTTGGCCTTGCCCATGAAGTCGAACTTGACGTTCTGCATCAGGTTGCGGGTCATCGGCGTGGTGAGGGTCATGCCGTTGAAGGTGCCCTTCTTGAGGAAGTACTCCATCACCAGACGCGTGGCGAACACGGCGGTGAAGAACGAGCAGCAGATACCCACCACCAGAGTGACGGCGAAGCCGCGAATCGGGCCGGAGCCGAGGATGATGAGGATGATGCCGGTGATAATCGACGTCAAGTTGGAGTCGAAGATTGCCGAGAAGGCGTTGCTGTAACCGTCGGCCACAGCGTTCTTGAGGGTCTTGCCGTTGCGCAACTCCTCCTTGATGCGCTCAAAGATAAGCACGTTGGCGTCCACTGCCATACCCAGAGCGAGCACGATACCGGCGATGCCCGGCAGGGTGAGCACGGTCTGGAAGGAGGCGAGGATACCCATAGTGAAGAACAGGTTGAGAATCAAGCCGAGGTTGGCGATGATGCCGCCCTGCCATCCGTAGGCGCAGAACATGAAGAGCATGAGGAGCACCAGAGCCACGATGAACGAGGTGACACCCTTGTTGATTGACTCCTGACCGAGGCTCGGGCCGATGACGCTCTCGCTGGCGACGGCCACGCGGGCGACCATCTTACCGCTCTGGAGCACGTTGGCAAGGTCGTTGGCCTCCTCGACGGTGAAGTTGCCGCTGATTTGCGAGCGTCCGCCGTCAATTTGCTGGTTGACGCGCGGGAAGGAGTAGACCTGATCGTCGAGCACGATTGCCACGGCGCGTCCACGCTCCTGTCCGGTGAGGATAGACCACTGGCGGGCACCCTCGTCATTCATGCGCATCGACACGACCTGTCCCTGCATGTTGTCGAACTCGCTGCGGGCCTCCACCACGACGTCGCCGTTGAGGGCGGGCTTGCCGTCGACGGTCTTGAGGGCGACCAGATAGAAGTTCTGTCCGCGCTCGTCCATTGCCTTCACTTCCCAAGCGAGTTTGAGGTCGTTGGGCAGGATGGTCTTGGCCAACGGGCTGTTGACGATTTCGTTGACGCGGGCGGTGTCGGCCACGTTGACGATGCCGGCGATTGCCATGGCCTCGTTGACGGCGCCCAGGTTGAGCAACTGGGCGAGGTTGGCCTGCTGTGCGGCGGCGGGCTTTGCCACGGCGGTGCTATCGGCGGCGGCAACGGCGGCGCTGTCGGAGAGCGACGGTGCGCTCTCCGCTTTGACGGCGGCGCTGTCGGCGGCGGGCTTGGGAGCCTCGAGGCCGGTGGCGGCACGCTGGCTCAGGGTGAGCAACGCGCTGCGGATTTCGCCTTGGTTATAGGTTTTATAGAATTCGAGGTTGGCGGCGCCCTGGAGCAGTTTGCGCACGCGCTCCGGCTCCTTGATACCCGGGAGTTCGAGCAGAATGCGGCCCGTGCTCTGGAGTTTCTGGATGTTAGGAGCGACCACACCGAAGCGGTCGATACGGTTGCGCAACACCTTGTAGGAATTGTCGACCATCGACTCGACTTCCTCCTTGAGGATGCTCTCGACCTGTGAGGCGGTAGCATCGGGCTTCTCGCGCACCTTTTCGACCTTGCGGAAGATTTGTGCGAGGTTGCCTTCGGGAGCGAGGCGCTTATACTCGGTGCAGAACGAAGCCACATAGTCGTCTTGGGCGGTGCGGTTCTTCTGCACGTTGTCGATTGCCTCGTTGAACTTGGGGTCGGGGTTGTAGTCGGCCAAAGCGCGCAGGATGTCGGGGACCGAAATCTGCAGTGTGACGTTCATACCTCCCTTGAGGTCAAGGCCGAGGCCCAATTCCTTCTCTCGCACCTGCTGGAAGGTGTAGTATCCGAGGTACACCTTCTCGTTGGCAAGCGAGTCCAGATAACCGTTGAGGGCGTTGCGATAGGTCTCGTTTGCCGTGTCGGGGGCAGTGAGGCCGGCCTTGAGCAGAGCGGCGCGCTCGGCATCGTTCTGATACTTGTTGCTCACGAAAGTGAACGACAGGTAGAAGGCGCAAATCAACACCAACAACCAGGTTATCACTCTAATAAAACCTTTTGTTTGCATTTGTTGTTGATAGAGTTATTTGATTGTTTTTTGTTTTGTTATCGTTACTGCATAATTTTCAGCCTGCAAAGGTACAATAAATTATTCAAGTGGGAAAATTTTTTTTCATTCGCGGTCGTTTTTTTATCATAGGTTGACTGTTTTTGGCGGCGAAAGTTGTCGGGTTTGGAGTGTTTAGGTGTGTGAAATATAGTTAAAATATGTTACTTTTTGCGGTTTTGAAGATGTGACGATTTTGTGACAGTTTGTCGCCTCAGGCTGCCGCAGGGTGGCGGATAGTGGTGAAAAGGCTGCCGCCGAGTTTACAAACGTAAATGTTTATAAGTGTTTAACATGTTTGTTCACTCATATATAAAATACTAATTTTGCGGCGTCAATTCAGAAATTCACCTATAATTATATCGCATGACGAATAAGAACTATAATATACTCCTTACTATAATTGTGACCATCATGATGATGGTCGCCGGTATTAACATCGATGCCAATGCTCAGGACTTGCCGCGTCGCGGCACGATTGCCGAGCAGATTGAGGCCAGCAAGGCCAAGAAGCGCACGGTGGTTGACGAGTTGTTGGACTATGCGTTCACATTCCGTGGCGTGCCTTACCGTTACGGGCAGATGTCGCCTCGCGGCTTTGACTGCTCGGGCTTCACTAGTTATGTATTCAAGCGCTTCGGCTACGACCTGACGCGTTCGAGCCGCGGACAGATTCACGACGGCGAGCGTGTGGACCGCAAGGACCTCAAGCCAGGCGACTTGGTGTTTTTCACCGGCCGCGCCATCGGCCCCGGCATTGGCCATGTGGGCATTGTGACGCGCGTCAACGACGACGAGACGTTCAACTTTATCCACGCCTCATGCAGCCGAGGCATCACCGAGAGTCGCAGCGACGAGCGTTACTACGTGCGTCGCTATCGCGGTGCCTGCCGCGTGATTGATACCGAGGAGAAAGATTAAAGCCTGCTCTCGCCCTCTCCTGAAGGATGGGGAGAAGCAAAAAAAGGATAATCACCGCTTTGAAGCGGTGATTATCCTTTTTTTGGCTGGCGCGAGGGCGCGCGGCATAGTCAACTTCCCCCTCCTTCAGATGGGGGGAGGATTTTGAGGACTTCGGCCTCGACGTACATTGAGCCTCCGGCGTAGATGAGGCCGGCGGGGCAGAGGCGGCGCGCGGCGTTGAGGGCGCCGGCTACGGTGGAAACGGCGTTGCCGTCGATGCCCAGGGCGGCGGCGTGGTGCTGCAGTTCAACAGCGGGCATGGCACGCGGCGTGTCGGCGTTGGTGAAGATGAAGGTGGTGTCGGGTCGCGAGGCCGGCAGTAGTCGCAGCATGGTGTCGACGTCCTTATCGGCCATCATGCCCAACACAATGCACAGCGGCCCGTCGGCTGCCTCGTCCAGCAGTTGGCGCATGGCGATGGTGAAGGCGGCGGGATTGTGGGCGGCGTCTAACACGAGCGTCAGCGAGGGCGACAGGGCGATGTGCTGCCAGCGGCCGCGCAAGCTTGTCAGCGCGGCCACGTGGCTCAGGCCATAAAGCAGGCCTCTGCCCACCCCTGCTAAAGGATGGGAGCCGGCATTTGCCGCAGTCGAGCCGCTATATGTTTTTGTGAGCACGTCTATGACGGCGAGCGCCGTGGCGAGGTTCAGGTGCTGGTAGTCGCCGGGCAGGTCGCAGGCAAAGCGGCTTGGCTGCTTTGCACACCACTGTTTTGATAGAGACGCGTCTGCGACTGTGAGTGGGGCGTGGCGCTCGGCGGCGATGCGCTCGAGCACGTTGAGGGCCGCCGGCGGCACGCCGGGGCCGACGACCACGGGTACGCCGGGCTTGATGATGCCGCCCTTCTCGGTGGCGATGTCCTCGATGGTGTCGCCCAGCAGCGAGGTGTGGTCGAGGGCGATGCTCGTGATGACGCTCACCACGGGTGTGATGATGTTGGTGCTGTCGAGGCGTCCGCCCAGTCCCACCTCAATGACGGCCACGTCGACCTGCCGGCGGGCGAACCAGTCGAAGGCCATCGCCGTGGTGAGTTCAAAAAACGACGGCTCGGCCGGCAGCCGCATGCGGCTTGCCCGCTCGACGAAACCGGATACGCCGCGCCGCGTGATCATCTCGCCGTTGACGCGTATGCGTTCGCGGAAGTCGATGTAGTGTGGCGAGGTGTAGAGGCCGGTGCGCAGGCCGGCGGCGGTGAGTGTGGCGGCAATCATGCTGGCGGTGCTGCCCTTGCCGTTGGTGCCGGCGACGTGGATGGTGGGGTAGCGGCGAGAGGGGTTGCCGCAGGCGTCGTCCAGGGCCAGGCTGGTCTGCAGGCCGGGTTTGTAGCCGCTGTCGCCTTGCCGCTCGTAGGCCGGCCGCTGCCCATAAAGAAACTCAATCGCTTGTCCGTAAGTCATATACACGAGTTGTTAGAAGAGGAGGAGGCCGGCGGCACCGGCGAGGATGATGACGAGGATAGGGTGCCACTTGGCGAAGTAGACGAGGCAGAAGGCCGCGGCGCAGATGGCGATGGTGAGGCATCGCTCGGTGGCCTCGGTGCCGAAGTTCTCGCTGTTCATCAGCAGCAGGGCGGCGCTGGCGATGAGGCCTACCACGACGGGTCGCAGGCCGTGCAGGGCGCCCTGGATGGCAGCACTGTCGCTGTGGCGCGTGATGTAGTGGCTGGCCAGCAGCACGAGCACAAACGGCGGCAGCACCACGGCGAGGGTGGCGGCGATGGAGCCCCACACGCTGCCGGTGACCACGTAGCCGATGTAGGTGGCGCTGTTGATGCCGATGGGGCCGGGCGTCATCTGCGAGATGGCGACGATGTCGGTGAACATCTGTGAGGTGATCCAGCCGGTGGAGACCACTTCGCTCTGGATGAGCGACAGCATGGCATAGCCGCCGCCAAAGCCGAAGAGGCCGATTTTCAAATATGCCCAAATGAGACGTAGATACATTTCGTTGAGGGGTTGAGCCTCGCGCTGACGCGCTCGGGGAGATTACTTATTATGTTTCTTAGAGTTCT
>JAFTDD010000019.1 GCA_017454355.1 Muribaculaceae bacterium | reverse complement strand
TGATTGATACAAAGTTACAAAAAAATTCCAATCCGACACGCATTTTGAACTATTTTTTAACATTACAGTAAAATTAGACTTTTTGCAGTGGACTCAGTTAAATAAAATCCTCAGTCGTCCAAACCCACGATAGTGGGTTACATGAACCCACGAAGTGGGTTTTACAAAAAAACCAGATTGACACCGCCAGGTGGCTACCTGGGGTTGAAGAGCTGAATATTTGTCTGCTACCTCGAAGAGGTTGCACTCTCGTGCGAGATGGTGCAACCTCTTCGAGGTAGCGCCATCTGTTATCTCGCTTCAGCCCCAGGTAGTCGCCTGCGGCTCCAACCTGGGGTTTTTGTAAAACCTCTGACGAGGTTTGTGCAACCCGCCGAAGCGGGTTGTGGTAACTCAAAACTCGTAGAGGAATTTTGTGATTGAGAAGTTGGTGGTTCGATTTGCGAACCGCGGCAGGGAACCGTCCCCGTGTGCCGCAACACACGGCCAACTAAAAATAGCTCCGTCAGGGGCGACCGCCCATAGGCGTGGGGGTGGTCGGAGACCACCACGTCATCGGAGATGACGACCTGCAAGGAACCCCATGGCGGGCATCCTCGGAGAGGTGCCCGGCGTGGGGTGGGTGCCCCGCCGCCGCCTCACCGGTCCTCGGAGAGGGCCACGACAGCGCCCGGCAGGTGGCCCTCGCCGAGGACCACGACACGCGCACGCGTCCCGCCCCACGCGTCCCGCCTCTCCGAGGACGGGCCGCATGGGGTTCCGTGCAGGTCGCTCTCGCCGAGAGCGCTGTGGTCTCCGACCACAATGTAGTCACTGTCTGTGCCATATAACCCAAAAACATTCTCTTACCGTCTCCCATAATTTTCGGGAATTTTCGAGAGGGAATGTCGAGTTGCGGCAATTTGTTTGCCCGTATCAAACAAAAATTTTTATGTGCTCTTGAAAACTATTGTTCTCTTGTCTAAAATTCATGTTTGAATGTGAGCCAGTGGCGGCGCTCGTCGGGGTCGAGGCGCTCGATGGCGTAGCGCAGGGCGGTGCGCGGCATGGTGGCGGCGTGCTCCGTCAGGAAGGCGCGCAGCGGCTCGGGCCCGACACGTTTGCCCATCTCGCGCAGCAGCCACCCCACAGCCTTGTGCATCAAGTCGTGGGGGTGGTGCAGGTGCCACAGGGCGTAGCGCAAGGTGAATGAGGCGTCGCCGTGGCGTAGCGGCTCCATCGTCGCTACCACCGACATGCGCTGCTCCCACAGGTTGTCGCTGGCGGCCAGGCGATCCATCACGGCGAGTTTGGCGGCACTGTCGCGTCGCGAGGGCAGCATGAGCCAACGTCCGACGATTTTATACACTGTCAGGTCCACCAAGTCCCAGTTGTTGGCGCACCGCGCGTGAGCCAGATAGAAGTCGACGAGGCTGTCGCGCGCGGCGACCGCATCCTGTGCGGCCTGGCCTTGGATTGGCCGTTTCGGCGGACGGGCCGCCTGCTCAAAGCGGCTGACAACCGATAGCAAAGCGCAGAGCCTCACCTCGTGCCACGGCGAGGCGAGCAGCGTCTCTACTTCGCTGAGTGGCAGCGAGTCGCAGCGCTTGGCGAAGGCCCGCGTGGCCGGCACCTTTAGCCCCAGGAAACGGTCGCCGGCGCCGTACTCGCCGGGCGCCGTCTTGAAAAAGCGCGCCAACTGCCGAGCCTGCACCGGGTCGCCCGCCGCCTCCATCGCCGCGACAACCGCCGCCGCCTCCGTGAAATCCCTCTCTCTGTCCATCGTCTGTTTTTACTGAAGGCCAAAAGCCATAAAAGGACTGTCCCTTTGTTGCTCTTGTTCCGCAGGGCATTTGCTGTAGTTCTAATTTAAGTTTATAAAGTAGATAAATTGATAGTTGAGAGAAATGTAGGGGCAGAATTTATTCTGCCCGTTTGAGGCAGGTGGGCAGAATAAATTGCTCCCGTTCGGTCGCGAGCTAAAGGTTCTGCCCCTACAAGTAACCGCTTATTATTAACATGAATACCAATAACTTTCACATCAGAAACTTGAGTTGAATTGTTGTGGGTCAGGGGTGGTGGGGGTGGTAGGTGTCGAGGTAGAGGCGGCAGGTGGCGGCGAGGGTGGAGTACCATTCGGGGCCGAAGCGGCGTGTGAGGGGGTCGCGTAGGAACTCATAGACGCGGAGGCCGCGCGCGCGGCCGAGGGTCTCGGCGGCGCGGCAGATTTTCCAGCGGTCGTAGTTGACGACATCGCCGTCGCCGATGTGCTTGACGCGTGCCGGATAGAGGTAGCACGAGATGGGTTTGCACCAGGGTATGCGCCCCTCGCGATGGGCTTTCTCGAGAGCGCATGAGCATAGTCCGCCGGGCTCGTAGCAGGTGAAGACACAGTTGCGTCCGTCGACGATTTGCGTGACGAGTTCGCCCTCGGGGTCGCGGTAGGCGATGCCGTTTTGTGTGATTTCTTCTTGCGCGCGTGGCAGCAGCATATCCCACACTTGCGGCAGGATGCGCTCGAGTTGCGCGCGTTCGTCCTCGGTGATGGGCGCGCCGGCATCGCCGTCGATGCAGCATTGGCCGAGGCACTTGTCCAGGTCGCAGCAAAAGAATTTCTCGACGAGGTCGAGGCTGACTAACACTCCGTTGATGTCAAGCATAATAAAAAGTGGTGGTGGTAGGGCGTCAGGTGGCGGAGCCGTCGACGATTTGCGAGAGGACGCGTTCGAGTTCGGTGCTGTTGAGGCGCAGGTGCAGTTCGCCCTTGTAGGCGTAGGAGATGTTGCCGGTCTCTTCGCTGACGATGATGGCGATGGCATCGGTGCTCTCGGCGATGCCGAGTGCCGAGCGGTGCCTGAGGCCGAGGTATCGCGGCACGGTGAGGTCGTGGCTGACGGGAAGGATGCAGCCGGCGCTCATGACTTTGCCGCCGGCGATAATCATGGCGCCGTCGTGCAAAGGGCTGTTCTTGAAGAAGATGTTCTCGATGAGGCGCGAGTTGATGTTGGCGTCGATGATGTCGCCGGTGTGCTCATAGTCGTCGAGCGACACCTTCTGCTCAATAACGATTAGCGCTCCGGTCTTGCTTTTTGACATCGACATGCAGGCGTAGACCACCGGCATAATCCAACTGCCCTCCTCGTCGCCGTCGCCTTTGGGCTTGAAGATTTGGCTGATGAACGACCAGCCCTGGTGTGAGCCCACCTCGGAGAGGAAGCGCCTGATTTGGTCTTGGAAGAGGATGACCAGCACGAGCATACCGATGTCGATAAACTTGTCCATGATGGTGCCGATGAGCACCATGTCAAAGATTTTGTAGAGGACGACCCATGTGATCACGAATGCCATGACGCCCACAAAGATGTTGAGGGAGCCGGAGTCGCGCATCGTGCGGTAGATGTAGTAGAGCAAAGTCGCTACCAGCAGGATGTCGATAATGTCCTTGACGCTGATTAGTTGAGTTAGAATCGAGAAAAACATTATTGGGGATTTTGCAAGTTACGGTGAACGGTGGCGGCGCCGGGGGGCATGTCATGGGCAACGGTGGCGGCGAAGGAATGGATTTTGTTGAGGGGAGGGGTTGCGCACCTGGTGGCGTGGACGATGTCGCGGGCGATGAGGGCCTGCGGAACGTCGTGCACGCGGATGATGTGGACGCCGGCGGCCAGGGCGAGGGTGTTGAGGACGGTGGTGCCGGTGAGGGTGTCGCCGGTGATGCTTTTCACCATCGCCTTGCGTGAGATGCCGACCATGACAGGCATGTCGAGGGCTGCCGTCATGTCGCCCAATGCGGCCATGAGTTGGTAGCACTGCGACGGCTGCTTGGCGAAGCCGAAGCCCGGGTCGGCGATGATGTCGCAGACGCCTCGCTGCCGCAGGTCATCGCTCCGTCGCATCAGCCACTCGGTGACGGCGGCCACGACGCCATCGGTGCCGTAGTCGGTCATCGATTGCATGGTGGCCGGTGTGCCCCGGGTGTGGTTGAGCACGTAGGGGACGCGCAGCGCGGCGATGGTGTCGAACATGCGATTGTCGAGCGTGCCGCCGCCGATGTCGTTGATGATGTCGGCTCCCAAGTCGAGCACCGCGGCGCGGGCCACGTCGCTGCGGTAGGTGTCGACGCTGATGGGCGTTGCCGCGGCGGCTCGCCGTGCGGCGGGCAGCGCCACGCGCAGCCGCGCCAGTTCCTCGGCCGGTGGGGGAGGGGTGGAGCCGGGCCGCGTGCTGCAGGCTCCGATGTCGATGACGTCGACACCGGCGGCCACCATTTCGGCCACGCGTTGCTCCACGTCGTGGGGCTCGAGTGCCCGCGATGGCGCGTGGAACGAGTCGGGTGTGGCGTTGATGATGCCCATCACCCATGGCCGGTCGATGGTGACGAGGCGTCCGCCCGGCAGGTTGAGGCTATATGTCGTGAAATTGTTCAAAATAGAAGCAATAAGAGAAATAGGAGCAATAGGAGCAATAGGAGCAATAAGAGCAATAGGAGCAATAGGGTGCGGCTACTGCAGGCTCTCCTCCTTTAGGAGGGTTGAGTGGAGGCCTCAGTGGATGTTGCGGGCGTTGAGGGCGGCCTGGTAGCGGCGGGCGTTGGCGCTGTGGGTGGCGTAGTCGGCGGCGAAGTTGTGGTAGCCGCTGAAGTCCTCCTTGGCGCACATATAGATGTAATCGTGCCGCGGGGCGTCGAGCACGGCGTCGATGGTAGCCTTCTCGGCGCAGCGGATCGGTCCCGGTGGCAGTCCGGTGATGCGGTATGTGTTATAAGGCGACTCGACGCGTGTCATCGGGATGGTGAGGCGGCGGATGGAGAAGTCGCCGATGGCAAACTTGACGGTCGGGTCGGCCTGCAGTGGCATGTCCTGCTGCAGGCGGTTGATATAGAGCCTTGCCACGAGTGGTTTCTCGTCGGCCTTGGCAGTTTCCTCCTCGACAATGCTTGCGATGATTTGCACCTGGGTCGGAGTGAGGCCGAGGTTGGCGGCCTTTTGCTTGCGCGCGTCGGTCCAGAACTGGTCGTGGTATTTCTTCATACGCCGCAGCAGTTGGTCCGGCGTGACGTTCCAGTAGAACTCGTAGGTGTCGGGCAGCAGCAGGCACATGACGTTGCAGGAGTCGCAGCCGAGACTGTCGAGTAGCGCGGTGTCGCGCAATGCGGCCATCATGGCGTCGCCTCCGGCGGCGAAGCGTGCGCCGAAGCGGTCGGCGAACTGTCGGGCTGTCCTGACGTTGTTGAATGTGAAACGCACGGGCGTCTGGACGTGGTTGCGCAGGCGGCGCGCCACATCGAGGGGAGTGTCGCCCTTGTCGATGCGGTAGGCCCCCTCGCGACGGGTGAGGTCGCTGTCAAGCAGGTCGAGCACGCGGTGGACGCGCACTGCGAAGTCGGCGTCGACGTTGGCAGCGATGGAGTCGGCCACCTGCCTCACGGTGGCTCCCGGCGGCACGTGGACGGTGCCCTCGGCCGGGCTACCGCTGAGTGTCATCGGCCACAGCCACGCCACGGCGCCGAGGAGTACCACTGCCAGCGCTATGGCGCCGCCCAGAATGGTGTTGCGAAGTCTTTTAGTCATCATCGTCGTTCTTTTTTCAAAACGGCGCGGCCGTTTTGCACACAACTCTTTTATTCTTGGGCCGGCTCGATGGGTTGGGCCTCAAGGATTTGTCGGGCGAGGTCGAGGTCTCGCTCAAAGACCATGACGGCGAATGGGGGCGTCTCGAGGGCGTAGTTGAGGTTGGTGGCGAAGTAGTCGCCGGTGACGCCTGCGATCAGTCCGTTTGTCTCGAGAATGCCTTTGACGATCTCGGCCTCGTAGTGGTTGTGGTAGTGGTCGAGCACCACGATTTTGTCGTCTTCCATAATTATAACTGTGGAGCGGCGGTGCGCTCCCATCTTAAACGAGGGGTTATTTGATGTTGAGGATGCGGTGGAGTTGCAGGGAGAGTTGCCAGCCGGGGTTGTCGAAGACGGCTTGGACGGTGGCGTCGATGTTGGCCTGTCGCTGCACGGGGTCGTCGACGTAGCATGGCTGCAGGTATCGGTGTACGGCCGCGATGTGGTCATATTGGCCGAGGTCCTGTCCGGTGTAAACGACCTTGAGTTCTTCACATTGGGTGAGCACCACGGGTTGCAGGTCTCCGCCGGGCACACCCGTCTTGGGTGAGAGGGTGACCCAGTCGATGCCGTAGGCCGGCAGCGGACGTGTGCCGTTGGTCTCGATGCAGACGTAGGTCTCCTGCTCGCGACACATGGCGATGGAGTGAATGAGTTCGCCCAGTTCAGGCTGCAGGGCCGGTTCGCCTCCGGTGAGCACAACCATTGGGGTGTCGGGCCACTGCAGCACCTGCTCGACAATCTCGTCGTCGCTCATCATGCGGTGGGAATGGTGGTCGGTGTCGCACCACTCGCAGCAGAGGTTGCAGCCGCTGAAGCGTATAAAGATGGCGGGCAGTCCGGCGTGATAGCCCTCGCCCTGCAACGAGTGGAAGATCTCGTTGACGGGCCATCGCATGACGTTAGTCGTCCAACTCATAGGAGGCCATGTTGTCGCGGCTCTCGTACACGTCGGCCCGGTAGCAGTTGGGCACTGTATCGACAATCCAGCGGGCGATGTTCTCGGCCGTGGGGTTGAAGGGGAGCACGTCGTTGAGGAACTTGTGGTCGAGGTGGCCGTGCACAAGGCGTTTCACCTCGGTGAAGTCCACCACTATACCGTTGCTGTCGAGTTCGCGCGCCCGGCAGTAAACGATGACTTTCCAGTTGTGGCCGTGCAGGCTCTCGCACTTGCTCTCGTAGTCGAGGTAGAGTTGGTGACTGGAGGATATTTCAAGAGTCTTTTGGATATAATACATATTTCAATTCACAATTAATAATTCACAATTTGGACATTCTACTTTCTATTGGCGCGGGGGAGGGGTTGGGCGTAGGCGCGGTTCATATAATAGTAGATGTGTACCATGCCGTCGGCATAGCCGGTGGCTAGGGCTGTGCCGCGGTCGCTGGCGAAGAGGCCGTCGCGGTCGAGCACAAATCCTTTGCGTCCCATCGTCGCCTGCAGGCCGTTGATGATTGTCTGCTCGGTGTTGAGGGCGCAGTGCCTGACGTTGACTGCCATGTCGACTGCCATGACGCGCGCGCCATAGTTGAATGTGGCGGTGCTGTCGTTTTGGACGGAGGCCAGGTCGTTGTCGAAGAGGTAGGTGATGGTGCATGGGCCTTGCGGCACGACGAGCGAGTTGCGTCCCACGAGCGGGGCGGGCTCGTCGCCGGCGAGGTTGTTGAGGTCCATGAGTGTTGACGAAGGTAATGCTCCGCAGGCGCCGTCCACGCCAAAGAGGCTCATCATGCTGCCCACCACGAGGTTGATGTCGACAAATCCTCGCGCGGCATAGACGTTGTCGATGCTGCCGTGGGCGTGGACAAACCTGACGTCTCCCACGGGCTTGCCGTGGCGGTCCACGAGGTAGCACACGGTGTCGTCCATGGCGATGTAACGGTCGGGCGAGAGGTCAAACAAGCGGTCGTGTTCCAAAGGGATGAGCACCTTGTTGTTCTTGTCCACGAGGCCCATTTTGCGGTTTTTGAGCACGAGGAAGAGTCCGGCGGGGGTGCGCGTGGCGTTGTCGTAGCCGGCGGTGTCGACGGCGGCGTGGTCGTTGGCCGGTCGCGGCACCTCGTTGCCGTTGCGGTCGAGGAAGACTATCGAGTCGCCCTTGGCGGCCGGCAGCACACCCTCGTTGAAGAATGGATTGAGCAGCCGGTATTGCAGTGGCGAAATGGTGCACTGCCGCTTGCCGTCGCGGTCGATGACGGTCCACACGGCGGTGCTGTCGCCGGCGTTGTCGTGCGAGACCACCACGGCCACGTCGTCGTGGAGGAACTCGTTGACCGACGCGTAGTTGAGCGGCACGGCCACGCGTCCGTCGGCGTCGATAAATCCCCAGTTGCCTCGGTCGTCCTGCACGGCGGCGCGTCCGCGTGTCATCATCGAGGCTTGGGCGATGTCCTTGCCCAGGCGGGCGATGACGTTGCAGTGGCGGTCGATAACCATGAGTTCGCCGCCGCGGTGGCTCACCAGTGCCCGTCCGTCGGGACTGAAGGCGGTGACGCTGCCGTAAGGCTCGCTGTTGACGGGCGTGAAGGGGTCGGCGATGTTGTAGAAGTCAAAGCAACCGTCGGGCCGCTGCAGGTAGAACATATCGTCCACGACGGCGCCCGGCGCCACGTCAAAGGTGTCGCGCGCCACCAGAGTGCCGTTGTCCACGTCGAGCAGGCTCCACTTGCTGCTGCCCTCGAGTTGGACGGGCAGGTAGCGCGTGTGGTAAGCGTAGCCGCCGGCATCGTCGCGGCATGCGACGAGCGTCAGCAGCAGTGCCAATAGCCCAAGTATCGGAAATCGAGTTTTCATTTTAATGATGCCGTCAAAACGGCGTGGCCGTTTTGCGTGATGTAATCAAAACGGCATGGCCGTTTTGCGTGATGTAATCAAAACGGCATGGCCGTTTTGCACACAACTCCTTTAATTGTAGGTTAGTTTACGTGAGAAGTCAATATTTTGTCTCGTAGTTGTTGATGCTCTTGAGTTTGAGGTCAAAGATGAGCATCGAGTACGGTTTGATGACAGTGCCGCGGCTGTAGGTGCCGTAGGCGAGGTTGTAGGGGATGATCACCTCGCAACTGTCGCCCACGTGCATATTGGTGAGCGCGACGGCCCATCCCTCGATGACGTCGCCGCTGACTTGCACACGGAAGATGCTGTCGGCCGGCGAGGTGCGCAGGTAGGACGAGTCAAAGGGTGTGTCGTCGTAGAGTTTGCCGCGGTACTTGACATCTACCGTGCTCGTGTATAGCGGCTTGAGGTTGCCGGCGGTCTTGGAGCGGTCGTTGTACCAGTGCATGAGGACGTAAACCGAGTTGTTCCACGAGGGTCGCACGGTGGTGTAGTAGGATGTGTTGGCGGCCTGCTTTGCGAACCAGTCCTCGTTCTGTTGTCGCCAGTCTTTATAGGTCTCGCTGTCGTCCTTGCCCATGCAGGAGCCCATCAGCAGGGTGATGGCGAGCGTTGCAAGCATGCCGAATATCGGAAATCGCTTTTTCATTGTCACTTTTTTCTAGTGTTTCTAGAGATTCTAGGGTTCCTAGGGTTCCTAGGGTTACTAGGAACTCTAGGGATTCTAGTGGGGAGGGTGGTTTAACTGAGGCTGCGTAGCAGGTTGTTGAGGCTGCACTCGCGCGCGAGGATGGCGGGCAAGTCGGCGATGGCGACGCGCTGCTGCTCCATGGAGTCGCGGTCGCGCAGGGTGACGGTGTCGTCCTCGAGCGTCTGTCCGTCGACGGTGACGCAGTAGGGCGTGCCAATGGCGTCGTGGCGGCGGTAGCGCTTGCCCACGCTGTCTTTCTCGTCATACTGGCAGGCGAAGTCAAACTTCAACAGATTCATGATTTGGCGGGCCTTCTCGGGCATACCGTCCTTCTTGACCAGCGGCAGCACGGCACACTTGACCGGGGCGAGCACCTTGGGCAGGTGCAGCACCACGCGGGTGTCACCGCCGTCGAGAGCCTGCTCCTCAAACGACGAGCAGAGCACCGAGAGGAACATGCGGTCGACGCCAATCGAGGTCTCGATCACGTAGGGGGTGTAACTCTGACCCAGTTCCGGGTCGAAGTATTGTATTTTCTTGTGAGAGAACTTCTCGTGCTGGCTCAGGTCAAAGTCGGTGCGGCTGTGGATACCCTCCACCTCCTTGAAGCCGAACGGCATCTGGAACTCGATGTCGGTGGCGGCGTTGGCATAGTGGGCCAGTTTCTCGTGGTCGTGGAAGCGGTACTTCTCGTCGCCCAGTCCCAGTGCCTTGTGCCAGCGCAGTCGCCACTGCTTCCAGTGCTCAAACCACTGCAGTTCCTCGCCCGGGCGTACAAAGAATTGCATCTCCATCTGCTCGAACTCGCGCATGCGGAAGATGAACTGGCGCGCGACGATCTCGTTGCGGAAAGCCTTGCCAATTTGTGCGATGCCAAAGGGGACGCGCATTCGGCCGGTCTTCTGAACGTTGAGGAAGTTGACAAAGATGCCCTGTGCCGTCTCGGGTCGCAGGTAGATCTCCATGGCGTTGTCGCCTGTGCTGCCCATCTGGGTCTTGAACATAAGGTTGAACTGGCGCACGTCGGTCCAGTTGCGTGTGCCGCTGACGGGGTCGACGATCTCGTAGTCTTCGATGATTTGCCGCAGTTCCTTGAGGTCGTTGGCGTTCATTGCCACCTCGTAGCGGTGGTGCAGTTGGTCGCGTTTTGCCTGGTGCTCGAGCACTCGCGGGTTTGTCTGTCGGAACATCGCCTCGTCAAACGAGTCACCGAAGCGCTTGCGTGCTTTCTCGACCTCCTTGTCGATTTTCTCGTCAATCTTGGCGATGGCGTCCTCGATGAGCACGTCGGCGCGGTAGCGCATCTTGCTGTCGCGGTTGTCGATCAGGGGGTCGTTGAACGCGTCGACATGTCCGCTGGCTTTCCAGATGGTGGGGTGCATAAAGATGGCGCTGTCGATGCCCACGATGTTGTCGTGCAGCAGGGTCATCGCCTCCCACCAGTAGCGCTTGATGTTGTTCTTGAGTTCCACGCCGTTCTGGCCGTAGTCATAGACGGCACCCAGGCCGTCGTAAATCTCGCTCGAGGGGAACACAAAGCCGTACTCCTTGGCGTGCGACACTATCTTCTTGAAAACGTCTTCTTGTTTTGCCATTTCCAGTAGTATATTGAAATTGTTGTTATTAATTGTCGTTCAAATGTGCAAAGGTACAAAAAAAGTGTGAACCGCGAAAATTGTAAAGCAATTGTAACTGATAAATTACAGGTCTTTAACATCAATTTGACTACCTTTGCGGCGCGTAAAGGAAAAAACCGTGTCGCAAAGAATGATATGGAAACAGAACCTAACATGCTGTTGTTGTTTGCCAAGATGCTGGGGGCGCTGGCGCTGCTGGTGTTTGGCATGAAGTATATGAGCGAGTCGCTGCAGAAACTCGCGGGCTCGCAGTTGCGCCACACCATCGCGGCGATGACGGGCAACCGCGTGACGGCGATTTTGACGGGCACACTGGTGACGGTGGCCGTGCAGTCGTCGTCGGCCACAACGGTGCTCACGGTGTCGTTTGTGAGCGCGGGGCTGCTGACCTTGGCCCAGGCCATCAGCGTGATTATGGGTGCCAACATCGGCACGACGCTCACGGCGTGGATCATGTCGGCCGGCGTGTCGTTTAGCATCAGCGACCTGGTGTGGCCGGCGTTTGTGGTTGGCATTCTGCTGATTTACAGCAAGAGCCGTCGCTCGGTGGGAGACTTCTTGTTTGGCGCGGCCTTCATGCTGCTGTCGCTGGGCATGCTGTCGTCCACCGGCAAGGAGATGGACCTGGCCAACAACGCCGCGATGGTGTCGTTTTTCGCCGGGTTTGACTCGGCGAGTTACCTGACGGTGCTGCTCTTCCTGGCTATCGGCACGGTGCTGACGTGCATCTTGCAGTCGTCGGCGGCGGTGATGGCGATCACCATCCTGCTGTGCTCGAGCGGCGTGATGCCGCTCTACCTGGGTGTGGCGCTGGTGATGGGCGAGAACATCGGCACGACGCTCACGGCCAATTTGGCGGCCGTCAAGGCCGGTGTGCAGGCTCGCCGCGCGGCGTTTGCCCACTTGTTCTTCAATGTGTTTGGCGTGCTGTGGGTGCTGGTCGTCTTCTTCCCGTTTGTGGACCTGGCGTGCTCCATCGTTGGACTTGACGCGGCCAACGCGGGCGACCCGACCAAGATTTCGTTTGCCCTGGCAATGTTCCACACGTGTTTTAATGTGCTCAACACGCTGATTTTGGTGTGGTTTGTGCCGCAGATAGAGCGCTTTGTGTGCATGGTAATCAAGGATTCTCCGGCCGATGAGGCTGCCGAGGGGCAGGTGAGGCTGCACTATATTGAGGGTGGTCTGGTGACCACTCCCGAGATTGCCGTGCTGCAGGCGCAGCGCGAGGTGGCAGCCTATGGCGAGCACAGCCGCGAGATGTTCGGCCATGTTGTCACGCTGCTGAACACACCGGCCGGCAAAGAGTTTGACGCCGCCTTTGACGCGATTGTCGCCGAGGAGGACCACAGCGACCATGTTGAGTTGGCAATCGCCGACTTCCTGGCGCAGGTGGGTGACCGCCACTTGAGCGACGAGACCAAGGGCAAGGTGCGCACGATGCTGCGGCAGATTGGCGAGGTGGAGAGCGTTGGCGACGCGTGCAACAACCTGGCGCGCACCATCAAGCGCTTCCGCAGCGCCGGCGAGAAGTTCACCGAGCAACAGACGTCCGAGGTCCAAGAGATGATGAGCCTTGTCGATAAGGCTCTGGCCCAGATGAACATTGTGCTTGACCGCTACAACCGCCGCGACCCGGGCATCAAGGAGTCGTTGCGCCTCGAGAACGAGATTAACGCGCTGCGCGACCGCCTGCGCAGCGAGAACCTCGAGGCGGTGAACGAGCACCGCGTGAGTTACACAGTGGGCACGGCGTTCAACGACCTGGTGTGTGAGTGTGAGAAATTGGGCGACTATGTGATCAACGTGGCCCAGGCGCGGTATGGCAAGTAGCGTGTGGCACAATATTTTGAGTTGTTTTGTGTTATAATATAAAGAACCACAGTGGGCAGAATGAATTCTGCCCCTACAAATTTTATACCGAATGAGAATACTGATTGTTGACGACGAGCCGGACTTGTGCCGCATTCTGCAGTTTAACCTTGAGGCTGCCGGCTATGACACCGTGGTCGCGTATACGGGCGTGGAGGCGCTTGCCGTGGATCCGGTGACGGTTGACCTGGCGTTGCTGGACGTGATGATGCCCGGCATGAGCGGCTTTGAGTTGGCTCGCCGCCTGCGCGCCAACCCCGACGCGGCGCGGCTGCCCATCATCTTCTTGACGGCGCTCGATACCGAGGCCGACGTGTTGCGTGGCTTTGAGTTGGGAGGCGACGACTACATTTCCAAGCCATTCTCGATCAAGGAGGTGCTGGCGCGCGTCAAGGCGGTGTTACATCGCACGGCGCCCGCCGACTCGCCCTCCAAGATCCACCTTGACGAACTCGAGGCCGACTATGCGTCACGCTCGGTGATTGTTCAGGGCATCGACGTGCAGTTGACGCGCACCGAGTTTGACTTGTTGTGGCTGTTGATTAACCACCGCGGCCAGGTGTACAGCCGCCAGCAACTCATCTCGCTGGTGTGGCCCGAGGGCGTGGTGGTGTCGGACCGCACGGTTGACGTGAATATCACGCGCCTGCGCAAGAAAATTGACCCCTACGGCCGGTGTATCGCCACCCGCCAGGGCTACGGCTATTATTTCACTGCCGATGAAGAAACTCACTGAGGGTCAGCGCATGTTCTACAGCGTGATGGGCATCTTTGCCGCCTACGCGCTGGTGTTTCTCGTCTTTGAGGACTACGACCGCAACCGTTTCTCGCCGTTTATTGAGGATAGTGACTGGCATCTGCTGTTTTTCTCGATGGTGGTGATGGCGGGCTTGGGTGTGTTGCTCTTCCGCTACGCTCGGCGCATGGACAAGCGCATCGAGGTCGAGCGGCAGCAGCAACAGACGGTGTTGCGCCGCGAGTTGACCCAGAACATCGCCCACGAGTTGAAGACGCCCGTGGCGAGCATCATGGGCTTCAGCGAGACAATTCTCGACAATCCGGACCTGCAGCCGGAGATGTTGCGCGACTTTATCCAGCGCACCCATGACCAGGCCGTTCGTTTGTCGGAATTGTTGCAGAACCTCTCGGCGTTGAACAAGATGGAGTATGCCCCCACCCAGTTTGAGATGACGCGCGTGAACGTGTCGCGTCTGGTCGCGGAGATTGCCGGCGAGCGTCGTTACGCGTTGGAGAAGCACAATATGTTGCTGCACAACTGCCTGCCCGAGAAGGTGCTTGTGTTGGGTAACCGGGCGTTGCTCTACAGCGTGTTCCGCAACCTGATTGACAATGCGGTGAAGTATGCCGGCGCCGGCACGACGGTTGAGGTGAGCGCCGAGCGCGATGGCAACCTGTGGCGCGTGACGGTGAGCGACAACGGCAAGGGGGTGCGCGAGCATGATTTGCCGCGCCTGTTTGAGCGGTTCTACACGGTGGACAAGGGTCGCAGCCGTTCGTTGGGCGGCACGGGGCTGGGGTTGTCGATTGTGAAGAATGCGGTGGCGATGCACGGCGGCACGGTTATCGCGTGCAACGGAGCGGAGGGCGGCCTGGCGGTGACATTGACCTTGCGCCGCTACAAGTAGAAAACAAAGGGGCGGCGCCTGGGGGCGCGCCATGGCCAACAAAGGGGCGATTGCTACAAATAGTGGCGCCAGGCGAAGTGTGGTCGGCGGTCGATGTAGCCGGCGTCGTGCTCGTTGTCGTAGGCCTCGCGCTCAAAAGAGATGCTGCGGTAGGCGTTGCCACGCCTGAGCAGCCTCACCATCCATTCTATCAGGTAGAAAATATAAAACGGCAGGAAGAGCATCTCGCGCATCTGGGCCGTGTGGATGCGCTCGTGGCGCAGCAGGCGCTCGCTGAGGTAGACGCCCGGACGCACGAACAAGACCCCCATCAGGTTGATGGCGGTGAACCCCTTGAAGGGTAACCAACGGCTGCGCACAATCTTCATATCATCGGCAAAATTACAAAAAATCCGCGTTCGGGCAAGAATAATCGTTTTTCGTTTTTCGTTTTTTGCACTTCGCACTTCGTACTTTTTTTTGGTGGTGTGGCAAAAAAGTTGTAATTTAGCGAGTTATTTTTGCCGGCTGTGGCGGCACCTTGCCGTCGCAGGCTGTTGCAATCACTTTATTTTCAAATGGATAACGAACAATTGACGCGTGTTGCCATCACCATTGGCGACACTAACGGCATCGGCATCGAGGTGCTCACCAAGGTGTTGGCCACGCCGGATATATTGGAACTGTTTACGCCTGTTGTTTACGGGTCGAGCAAGGTGATGAACTATCACCGCAAGGCGATGGACCTGCCATCGCTGCAACTCAACCAGGTGAGCGGCGCGCTGGAGGCGCGCGACGGCGTGGTGAACATTGTTGAATGTTGTGACGAGGAGGTGAAGGTCGACCTGGGTGTGGCCGACAAAGTGGCGGGCCGCGCGGCGCGCATGGCGCTTGTCAAGGCCACGCTCGACGTGCGCGACGGCTTTGCCGACGTGCTGGTCACTTCGCCCATCTGCAAGGACACAATTCAGAGTGACGACTTCCACTTCATGGGCCACACCGACTATCTGGAGTCGGCCGTGGGCGGTGAGCACGACCGTGCGCTGATGATGATGACTGCCGGCAACCTGCGCGTGGCGCTTGCCACGGTACACATGCCGCTTGCCGATGTGCCGCAACTGCTGAGCGAGAAACTCGTCAGGGAGCGCATCGTCACGTTAGACAACGCGCTGCGCCGCGACTACGCCATCGAGCGTCCGCGCATCGCCGTGCTGTCACTCAACCCGCATGCCGGCGAGAACGGTCTGCTGGGTCTGGAGGAGCGTGACGTGATTGGGCCGGCGATTAACGCCGCCTATAACGAGGACCGCGTGATGTGCTTCGGGCCGTACGCGGCCGACGGCTTCTTCGGCGCCCGCCAGTGGGAACACTTCGACGCCGTGCTGGCCATGTATCACGACCAGGGCTTGATTCCCTTCAAGGCCATCGCCATGCAGGAGGGCGTGAACCACACGGCGGGCCTGCCCATCGTGCGCACCAGTCCCGACCACGGCACCGGCTTTGACATCGCCGGCAAGGGCATCGCCAACGAGCAGCCGCTGCGCAGCGCCATCTATGCCGCCATCGACATCCATCGCAACCGCCGCCGCTTTGACGAGGCTGCCGCCAACCCGCTGCAGCGACAGTTGCACGACCGCAAGGCCGACAAATAACAAAAAGTTTAGAGGTTTAGGGTTTAGAGGTTTAGCCTCGCGCTGCTGCGCTCGGGAGATATGGCTCTTCTTCTCCAAATCCCATAGCATGCGTTCGCTATTATTCCCATTTGCGACAGCAAATGGCTAAACCTCTAAGCCACTAAACGTTCAACCTTTCATATTGAGATTATGAACTACGCGATAATTGCGGCGGGCGAGGGCTCGCGACTGGTGCAGGAGGGCGTGAGCAAGCCCAAACCGCTGGTGGAGATTGACGGCGAGCCGATGATCCAGCGGCTGATAAATATTTTCTTGCGTTGCCGCGCCGAGAGTGTGAGCGTGATTGTGAACGAGCAGATGACCGAGGTGCGCGAGTTTCTCGAGCATATGGAGTTACCGGTGCCGCTCAACATTGTGGTGAAGAGCACGCCCAGTTCGATGCACAGTTTTGCCGAGTTGACGCGCGTGATACCGCCGGGCAAGTTTATCCTCACCACGGTCGACACGATATTTGACGAGCACGACTTCGACATGTATGTCCGCCACTGGGAGGACACGAGCGACCGTTCGGGCTTGTGGGCTGTGACGACGTATATCGATGATGAGAAGCCGCTGTATGTCGATGTGGGCAGCACCGGCAGTGTGGTCGCCTTCCGCGACGGGCCGAGTGACCACGACCTCTACGTGAGCGCGGGCATCTACGGCATGACGGAGCGTTTCTTCCCCATCGTGAGGGAGTGTGTGGAGCGTGGCGAGTCGCGCATGCGCAACTTCCAGCGCGCGGCACTCAACGCGCCGATGATGCGGCTTGGTGCCCATGAGATGCTCAAGAAGGTGATTGACGTGGACCACGCGAGCGACATCGCCAAGGCCGAGGAATTGCTCTACAACGCGAAATTGGATAATTAATTCAGAAAACGACGAGACAACCTGTTCCGCCGGCCAACGGTCGGCGGTGAACGGTAAACCTTTCATAACTACTTATGGCAGAGATAACGATAACGGGCGTGATGCGGGCCGGAGCCTACTCGCCCAACCACATTGGCAACGACACGGCGATTTTCAACGCCACCGTCGACCAGTTGCGCAAGCGCGGCTGTGCCGTGACAATCCTCAGCGAGGACGAGTTCCTTGCCGCCGGCGGCAAGGTGGATACGCCGGTGGTGGTGGCCATGTGCCGCCAGCGCGAGAGCATCGCGGCGCTGCAACGCCTCGAGGATGCCGGTCATCTAGTGATTAACTCGGGCTACGGCATCGAGAACTGCACCCGCGAGCGCATGACGCGCATTCTGCTGGGCAACGGCATTCCCTATCCCGACAGCCTGATTGTGAACACCAACGAGAACGTGCGCCCCAAACTGGAGGCGGCCGGCTTCAAGAGTTGCTGGATTAAGCGCGGCGACTTCCACGCCATGCACAAGGAGGACGTGAGTTACTGCCGCCACGCCGAGGAGGCGCAGGAGGTGCTGCAGGAGTACTTCTATCGTGGCATCAACCGCGCGGTGATTAACGTCCATTTGGTGGGCGACCTGGTGAAGTTCTACGGCATCCGCGGCTCGGAGTTCTTCTACTGGTTCTACCCCTTTGACGAGGGCCACAGCAAGTATGGCTGGGAGGTGGTCAACGGCAAGGCGCAGGGTCTGCCGTTTGACTTGGACCACCTGAAGGCGATCTGCCAGAAGGCGGCCGAGGAACTGAACGTGGTGGTGTACGGCGGCGACTGCATCGTGGACGCCGACGGCACGGTGCGAATCATCGACTTTAACGACTGGCCCAGTTTCGCGCAGTGCCGCGTGGAGTCCGCGCCCCACATCGCCAAAGCCATCATACGCATTTTTAAAGGTTTAGAGGTTTAGCGTTGAGCCGTTGAGCCATTTGCTGTCGCAAATGGTGATAAATGATTTGCGTGTGAAACGGCCACGCCAAGGCGAGGCCCTACATTAAGTCCATTTGCGAAAGCAAATGGCTAAACGGCTCAACCCTCAACCCTCAACCTCTCAACCCCTCAACCCCTCAACCCCTAAACCTCTTATGTCACTGATTGACGAATATAAAGCATCATTGAAGTCGATGGACACCGAGGAGCACATCGACCTCTACTTCTATCGTCCGCTGGGTTTCCTGTGGGCAAAACTCTTCGCGTGGTTGGGCGTGACGCCCAACGTGGTCACTATTATCTCGATTTTCCTCGGTGTGGCCGGCGGCTGCCTGCTCTACTACGGCCAGCCGGAACTGGCGTGGGTCAACTGGGTAGGCATGCTGCTCATCGTGTGGGCTAACACCTACGACAGCGCCGACGGCCAGTTGGCACGCCTGACAAAGCAATACTCTCGCCTTGGCCGTATTCTTGACGGCCTGAGCGGCGACTTCTGGTTCGTGGCCATCTGTGTGGCGCTCGTGTTGCGCGAGGTGGACTTTGGCGACGCGCTGTTGGGCTCATTTTTCCGGGAGCACCAATGGATGATTTGGACAATGGCGGTGGTGAGCGGCATCAGCCACGCCAAGCAGGCGGCGAGTGCCGACTATTACCGGCAGTTCCACCTCTACTTCCTCAAAGGCGAGCAGGGGAGCGAACTCGACAGCACGGTGCAACTGCGTCCGCAGTTTGAGGCGATGTCGTGGAGCAAGGACTTCTGGAGCAAACTCACGGCGTGGGGCTACCTGGGCTACACTGCCCAGCAGGAGGCGTTCTCACCGTCGATGCAGCGCCTGCGCGCCATCTTGCGCGAGCGCTACGGCACTGCCGAGGCTATCCCGATGGAGTTCCGCCAGTGGTTCCGCCAGCAGTCGTTGCCGTTGATGAAGTACACCAACATGTTGTCGTTCAACACGCGCACCATCGCCATGTTTATCTCGGTGATAATCAATGTGCCATGGCTTTACTTCGCCTTTGAGATTGTGGTGCTCAACCTGATGCTGGTCTACATGACGCTGCGCCACGAGGCCATCTGCCGCCGAGCCATCGCGCGCCTGTCAGCCTCTGAATAAGTCGTCAAGCGTGCCGATTAGTTTGTCATTCATTAAAGAAACCGCAATTTCAGGCACTATATGAAATAGGCTGAAAAACCGCCAAAAAACGCTGCGGGCGGCTGTCGGACGTGTTCCGACGGCCGCTTGTCGCTCATGTTAGGTCGAAATAGTCGGAAATTTCCCGGTTTTTAG
>JAFTDD010000018.1 GCA_017454355.1 Muribaculaceae bacterium | reverse complement strand
TGGTCTCACCCCTGGTCTCGGCCTCTCCGTGGCCATCGACCCGGGGTTCCGTCCAGGTCGCCATCTCCGATGGCGCGCCGGTCTCCGACCGGGAAGAGAATCAACAAAGCCCCATCAGGGGCAACAGACCATAGGCGAGGGATGTCAAATAATATTTTGGGATATAGCCGCCCTGACGGGCGGGAAATCTTTCAAAATCTAAAAAAATCAAATCATTAATCGTGTTATTTATAAAGATTTAATAAAAGAAATTTAACAGACAACCGCCTGCGGCGGGAAATCTAACAACAAATTAAAAAAGATTTTTGAAAGATTTCCCGCGCGCCAGCGTGGCCTAAAAAATTAAAGTCAACAAATCCAACAAATTAAAACAAATTTCCTTTTCAAAAATAATTCGTTCCAATTTGTTTAATTTGTTGACTCTAATCGTTGAGGCAAAAGATTTTTGAAAGATTTCCCGCGCGCCAGCGTGGCACAAAAAAATTAAAGTCAACAAATTAAACAAATTAAAACAAATTTCCTTTTCAAAAAATAATTCGTTCCAATTTGTTTAATTTGTTGACTCTAATCGTTGAGACGAAAAGATTTTTGAAAGATTTCCCGCGCGCCAGCGCGGCCATCTGTAAAATTTCTTTGATGGATTTTTTAAAGATTTCCCGCAGTCTGACGGCCACACCAAGGCCAGGCCCTGCAACGAGGCGATTAGAAACTCAGCGAGAAAGGCGAAAAAATCGTCTTTCTCGCTGAGTTTCTAATCACGAATGTCGGCGTAAAGGTCGTCCATATCAATCACGCGGTTGACGGCACCTGAATGTCGCCCGTCAACCACTCCCATGGTGGCAATCATCACCAATTGCAAACTGTGAGTCTTGTTGCGCAACTTTGCGGTGGCAAATGCATCTACCTTGTTAAGCAAACTCAACTCATAGTCCTTGGAGACAGCAAACTTAGTGGTGGCAAACTTAATCTCACACACGTAGTCGGTGCGCGCGGCCTTGCTCTCAAGCACCAGATCAATCTGCACACCGGTTCCCTCGGGTGTTGAACCGACCCAGCAATAACTGCGCTCTACTGACGGTAACCGCAATGCCGCCTTAATTTGCTCCAGATGAGCGATACACAACAATTCAAACGTTTCGCCCGTCCAGGTGTAGTAGGCCGGAGTGCGGTGGAGGGTATTCCACTGATTGCGGGAGTGCTGGTGACCGTTGATGAACCGCAGGTAAAACAACGAGAAAAAATCCGTCAATTGGTAAACGGTTTCTACCCTGCTCCGGCGACCATAGCGTGGATAGACCCTCACGATGCCCGACTCCGTGAGATTGTCGAGCATCTTGGTGAGCGTGCCACCACTCTTTATTTTCAAGACGGCGGCAATCTCGGCCTGAGTCAATCCGTAAAAATGGGAGCCAAGGGCAGTAACAATATCTATATAGCGATCTTTGCTGGAGTATAACCCGGCATAAACGTCCTTGAACTCTTGATGTATATTGCGGTTGGCAAAAAACAACCGATCGATGTTATCGGTCATCGACATGTCGCCGCGCAGTTTATCCATATAGTAAGGGATGCCTCCCATCGCCATGTAACCGACACAAATCTCATACCGCGACAAGTTAAGGCCTCGTTCCTTGTAGAATTCCTCACATTGGCTCAAGGAGAAAGGCTGCAACTTGATTACCTCGGTCAGACGTCCGTGCAGCCCGCCGTAGTCTCTGATAACGTTGTCAAGCATCCAACTCGTGGCCGAGCCGCACACGATGAGCATAACGTCATGGCGAGCGCCGGCCCATGAGTTCCAAAAGTAACCGAGTTCGGCAATCATTTCAGACGATTGTGGTCCTGCCAGCCATGGCAATTCATCAAAAAACACCACTTTGCGATTGGCAGTGGACTTGGTGAGCAACTGGCGAAGCATCACAAAGGCCTCCCGCCAACACGTTGGTCGCGGCTGGTCGGCAAACGACGGGTCAGCAAGCCGGACTGCATCAAAGAAATGTTCCAGTTGCAGCCTGCGATAACTCATGCTGTCGTTGTCGGCGTCCTTGACGTAGGTTCCCACTACCGACAACAATAATTTGTCACCAAAAAACTCGTTTATTAAAAACGATTTACCCACACGCCTGCGGCCATAAATAGCCACAAATTGTGCCCGTTTAGACTTATACAACCTGTCAAGAGTGGCTTTCTCGGCATGACGGCCGATTAGATAGTTGTTAGACATTGTGTTTGAATGATTTTTGGTGCAAATATACACAAATATTTTTAGAAACTCAGCGAGAAAGGTAAAAAAATCGTCTTTCTCGCTGAGTTTCTGGAAAAATAACAAAAAAATGCACTCAATGAGTGCATTTTTCAGCAAAAATCGCACTCGTTGAGTGCGATTTGACATTCGGACTGCTATAGCGACCCGGCTACTTGTCGGGATTGGGGGTGATGAAGACGCGGTTCCAGCGCAGGCCGCCGTCACTCAGCGGCTTGTCTTTGTCAAAGGAGACGAGCACCACGTTGGGTGTGCCCACGATATGGTCCTCGGGCACGAAGCCCCAGTAGCGCGAGTCGAGCGAGTTGTCGCGGTTGTCGCCCATCATCCAATAGTAGTCCATCTTGAAAGTGTAGGACGTGGCGGGCTTGCCGTTGATGAGGATTTGACCGTCGGCGCCGCGCTCGAGCGTGTTGCCCTCATAGGCGCGGATGCAGCGCTCGTAGAGCGGCAGCGTCTCGGCGTTGAGCGCAATGGTGGCGCCACGCTTGGGAATCCAGATGGGGCCGTAGTCGGTGTGGGTCCAACCCATGTTGTAGCCGACGGGATAGGACAGCAGGGCATCGACCTCGCCGGGCACACTGCGTGTGACGGTTGTGACCTGCGGCAGAGCCTGCAACTGCTTGACCATAGTGGCGGTGAGCGGAATGATGTAGCCGTGGCGGTCGTCGGTGAGATGGCGGTCGTCGACGGCGATGCCCAGGCGCTCAAAGGTGGCGTCATCGATGGGCGCGGTGGCCTCGATGTAGTAGAGATACTGCACGGCGGCGGGCAACGTTTCCGGCACGCCGTTGATGATGACGCGGCCGTCGCTGACGGCGAGCGTGTCGCCCGGCAGACCCACGCAGCGCTTCACATAGTTGTCGCGACGGTCGACGGGACGCGTAATCACCTCGCCAAACTGCTGCGGATGGGCGGCGATATACTCGCGGCCGGCCTGCATAATGGCCTCGCGCGGCGCGCCGGCACCAAGACGCTCGGCGCCAACCTCAAAGCACAGCGTGTAGTAGTCGGGATTGGGCATATTCACGGCCACGGTGTCGCCACTGGGCACGTTAAAGACGACGATATCGCCGTGCTCCACTGAGCGCAGGCCTTTCAACCGGTGATATTCAAACTGCGGCCACTCGATGTAACTCTTGCAGCCCAGCAGCGTGTTCTGGGCAAGCGGGAAGTGGAGCGGCGTTTGCGGCACGCGCGGACCGTACACCATCTTGTTGACCCAAAGGAAGTCGCCGGTGAGCAAAGTCTTTTCGAGCGACGAAGAGGGAATCTGGTAGTTTTGCCCCACAAAGAGGAAGAGGAAATATACCAGCACGAGGGCGTAGACGATGGCGTCCACCCAGCCCATGACGGTGCGCAGGGCGGTATTCTTCACGCCTCGCCACCACGTCCAGGGGATAAACTGGGTGAGGTAGATGTCGGCCAGCAGCGGCCAGGCGAGCAGCACCCAGGGGTTGCCGAGCCACACGACCCACGCCAGAAAGATGGCGCTGACGATACCGAAGCGCACCCACCGCGTGGCCTTCACGCGGCCCAGGCGCTCCTTCAAGCCGCCCGTCTGCGGATCATAGGCAGGCTCCGCTTGAGCGCCATCGCCATTGCCGTCCACATCCCAGCCACCGGCCACCACCGCCGCAATCACCAGCGGCAGCAGCCATTGCCACGAGAGGCTGTTGGTCTTGATGTCGTTGAGGAGAATGATGGCTATGAGCGCCAGCAGCGCCACCACCACGATATATTTCACAACACGTTTCTTGTTCATAATTATTATAAGGTTTCTTAGGAATTTATCTCACCCTCCTTCAGGAGGGGTGGGGGACAATCACAGATGCTTGCCGGTGACGATGCCCTTGATGCTGTTGAGTTTGTTGAGAGCCTCGAGCGGCGTGAGGTTGTTCACGTCGAGGTTGATAATCTCGTCGCGGATTTGTTCCAGCACCGGGTCGTCGAGTTGGAACAGCGAGAGTTGGTAGCCGCTGCGGTGGGTGGCCACGTCGGCCAGATCTCGCGTGACGGTCACCTTGTCGCCCTCGCCTCGGCGCGCCTGTTGCTCAAGTTGCTTGAGTACCTCGCCGGCGCGCGCCACAATGCTGGGTGGCATACCGGCCAACTTGGCCACGTGGATACCGAAACTGTGTTCGCTGCCGCCCTTGGCCAGAGTGCGCACAAACACCACCCGTCCGTCAATCTCCTTGACCTGCACGTTGTAGTTGACGATGCGCTTGAACGACTTCTCCATCTCGTTCAGTTCGTGGTAGTGGGTGGCAAAGAGCGTCTTGGGGCGGCAAGGGTGCTCGTGGATATGCTCCACGATGGCCCACGCGATGGAGATGCCGTCATAGGTGCTCGTGCCGCGGCCCAACTCGTCGAAGAGCACGAGGCTGCGGTCGCTCAGGTTGTTGAGGATGGAGGCGGCCTCGGTCATCTCGACCATAAACGTACTCTCGCCCAATGAGATATTGTCGCTGGCGCCCACGCGGGTGAAGATTTTGTCGACGATGCCCACTTCGGCCTTTTCGGCCGGCACAAAGCAGCCAATCTGCGCCATGAGCGTGATTAGCGCCGTTTGGCGCAGCAGAGCCGACTTACCGGCCATATTCGGGCCGGTGATAATCATCACCTGCTGTCGCTCGCTGTCTAGGCTGATGTCGTTGGGCACATATCGCTCGCCCGGCGGCAACTGGCACTCGATGACGGGGTGGCGGCCGGCGGTGATAACGAGCCCGGTGCCATCGTTCAGCGTAGGGCGGTTGTAGCGATTGTCGAGCGACACGCGCGTGAACGACAGTAGGCAGTCGAGTTGCGCCAGCACGTTGCAGTCGGCCTGAATGGCGGGGATATACTCGGTGGCGGCGGCCACTAATGCGGCAAAGAGTTGACCCTCGATGATGAGGATGCGCTCCTCGGCGCCGAGAATTTTCTCCTCAAGCGATTTGAGTTCGGCGGTAATATATCGCTCGGCGTTGACAAGCGTCTGCTTGCGGGTCCAGTCGGACGGCACCTTGTCGCGGTGAGTGTTGCGCACCTCGATGTAGTAGCCAAACACGTTGTTATACGCTATTTTAAGGCTTGGAATACCGGTCTGCTCGCTCAAGTCGCGTTGCATCTGCATGAGCACGTCCTTGCTCGAGAATGCGATGTGCCGCAGTTCGTCGAGCGTCGGATCCACACCGTCGCGGATTACATTACCGCGGTTCACCATATTCGGTGCGTCGGGGTTGATCTCGCACTCGATGCGGTCGCTGAGCAGGCGGCATTCGTTCAGGCGGTCGCCCATCGCCCGCAGCACGGTACTCGACGAGTCGTCACACATTGCCTTGACGGGCTCCACGGCGCGCAGGGCGGCGCGCAACTGCAGCATCTCGCGCGGCGTGACGCGTGCCGTCGACACGCGCGAGGCCAGTCGCTCCACGTCGCCAATCACCTCAAGTTGCTTGACAAGCACGTCGCGGGCAGCATTGTCACGCATAAACTGCTCCACGACCTCCAAGCGATTGTCGATGGCGTCGCGCTCCTTGAGCGGGAAGAGCAGCCACCGGTGCATCATGCGGGCTCCCATGGGGGTGAGAGTGCGGTCAAGCACGTCCAAAAGCGACTTGCCGTCGTCGCTCATGGGCTTGATGAGTTCCAAATTGCGCACGGTGAAGCGGTCCAGACGCACGTAGCGGTCGGCCTCGATGCGCGACAGCGTCGTGATGTGAGCCAACTGGGTGTGCTGCGTGAGGTCAAGATACTGCATTATCACGCCTGCGGCGACGATGGCGTAATCCATATCCTCGACACCGAAGCCTTTGAGCGACTGCGTCTCGAAGTGCCGCAGCAGCCTCTCGCGCGCCGTTGTCTCGACAAAGGCCCAGTCGTCCAGTTCCTGGGTGAGGTATTGGTTGCCGTAAGTCTCGACAAACTGTCGCCGTGTGGAGCGCTCGATGAGCACCTCCTTGGGCGCGAAATTCTCTAATAGTTTGCCCACATACTCGCGCGTGCCCTCGGCGGCGAGAAACTCGCCGGTGCTGATGTCCAGCAGCGACAACCCAACGCGGTTGAGGCCGTTGACGGTTGACCGCCCTCCGTTGGCCGAGGAGAGGGGGGAGGGAGCGCTACGTCGGGCCGGATGGACGGCGGCCAGGAAATTGTTCTCCTTGCGGTCGAGGATCGGGCCGCCCACCACCACGCCGGGGGTGACAAGCTCGGTGATGCCTCGCTTGACGAGTTTCTTGGTGAGTTTGGGGTCTTCAAGTTGGTCACAGATGGCCACGCGCTTGCCGGCGCGCACCAGTCGCGGCAGATATGTGTCGAGGGCGTGATGAGGGAAGCCGGCCATCTCGGTGTTGCCCGAGGCGCCGTTGCTGCGGCGGGTGAGCGTGATGCCGAGTATTTCGGCGGCCACTACCGCGTCGGCGGCATAAGTCTCGTAGAAGTCGCCCACGCGAAAGAGAAGCACCGCGTCGGGGTGCTTCGCCTTTATCTGGTTGAACTGCCGCATCATCGGCGTTTCATCGGCCATATCTCGTCTTTCGTTGTTTTTTCTATAGAATTTCTAGGGTTCCTAGGATTCCTAGGGTTTCTAGGATTTCTAGGGTTTCTAGGATAATGGTCTGTTATCGGATGATGGCGAGTTTGGTGATAGCCTGCTGCGAACTGCCGCCGTTCTCGCTATAGGAGGCGATGACGTAGTAGACGCCGGTGCTCACACGGTTGCCGTCCAGGCCGCAGCCATCCCACGTGGCGGTGCCGCTGTCGCTCTTGAACTGCTTGATGACCAGTCCGCTGCTATCGGCAATCTTGACGATGCTGCCCTGCCGCAGTCCCTGAATGGTGATTAGCCCCATAAAGTCGGGCCTGACGGGATTGGGATAGACCAGCAGATTGTCGAGTTCGTGGTCAGGCGTGCCGCCACTGTCGCTGATATATTCTGCCAAGCCCTTGTTAGTCATTACATAGACCGAGTTGTTGCTCGTGTTGCAGGCCACGCTATAAATTATGTTGCCGGGCAGATAACTGTTGGAGGTGTTAAACTCCTTGAGGATTTGGGTGCCGTCCTCACTCACGAGAAACAGGCCGTTGCCATTGGTGCCCAGCCACTTGCGGTTGGCGGCGTCTACGGTAATACAAGTGACGGCAGTGCCGTCAAGCAGATAGTCGGCCGTGCCGGTGTTGTCGTTGCGCGGCACCTTGATGTGGTTGATGCGGAAGTCACTGGCGTAGGCCTGCGACGGGTTGAAACTCACCACGCCGGCCGAGGTGCCCATCCACACGATACCGTTGTGGTCGGCAGCGAGGCAGTAGACATACTCCCACTTCACCGTTTGGCCGTCCTGGTCGGTAAAACTCGAGTAACTGGCATGGTTGCGCGCGGCCATTGTGGAGGCGTCGGGCTGCCAGAAGGTGACCTGCTCCATATAACCGCCTGGCGAGAACACCATGTTGCCGCCTTGTCCCACCGCGATTGCACCTCGCTTGATTGAGGCGCCCTCGACGCGGGCGATGGTGGGTGTGACCCAATCGCTGAGTTTGACATCGTTGGCCAGCACCTTGGCGCGCGGCAGCACGATAACGTTGGGTGCGCCGGTTGAACCGGGATTGGGATCCACGGCCCAGAGGTTGCCTTGAGCGTCAAATGCCAACTCGCGCGTGCGGCCCATCGGACTGTTGTCGGCATTGAACCAAGCCGTGAGTTCGCCGCCACGAGCGCGGCAGATACCTCTCAAGCGGGTGGTGAAAAAATAGGTTGACGGGTCGGCCGGACAGAACACAAGGGCGTGGTTTCCCATGCCCTCCTCGGGCACGCCCGGCGGCGTGACGTCGCTCCACCGGCCGGACATGTCGAGGGTGTACACCTCGGTCTTGGCGCCCGATTCGGCTTTGGGCAGCACGGCATTGTCGGTGGTCGAGGCGACATAGAGTTTCTGCTCCGCCTCGTTGTAATTGAGGTAGTATGGCGTGGTGGCGATGCCGTAAGACGTGGGGATGAACGGCTCGGCGTCGCCGGCGTGCAGGCCATCGTTGTTCAATGTCCACATCGTTCCGTCACCGTCCGGGGCTTGGCTGTGCAACGTGTTGGCGGTCGTTTGGACGCGTGTGGAAGTGGTCGCTGTCTTGTCGATTGTGTAGTAATACTCCTTGTTCGTGAAATTGGCCACATAGCCGTCCATTGTGCGTTGGACATCCGTCGGCTGACGGTCAATCACGGTGGCAATGGAGATGTTATCGCCATCAACGGTGGCTTTGTTGACATTTTCGCCAACGATTAATAAAGAACTGCCGTCAATGGGCAGAATCGCTCCGTTGCCACACTCCACACTCCGCATCTCAGACAACGTCTCGTAGTGGGTCGTGGCCGTGCCAAAGTAGAGGTGGCCGTTGGCGCTGTAGATGACGCGCTCGCCCACGATTGCCGCTCCGCGCACGTTGGTTCCGAAATTGCGGCTGCGCCTAACGGTCCAATTCTCGTCATCAAAGTCAATAAAGCCAAAGCCGGTCGCCACCATCATGTGCCCCTCGGCAAAAGTGATATCGTTGATAGTCTTGTCGGCGGTCATCGAGGCGTTTTTGAGCTCAGGCACGTTCACCACGGCGCCGTCGCTGAGCAGGATGTCGATGTTGCTGTTGTCGTAGGCGATGGCGAGCAACTGCCGGTCGTTGTTATAGTAGATGCCGGTGATGGTGACGTCCGACAACTTGTTGCGGTGGTTGATGGCCTCGTTCTCTTGGGTCTTCTTGTCGTAGCGGAACAGGCTGTTGAACACCAGGTAATAGGTGCAGTCACGCGTGTCAATCAGGCGTTGAATGCCTGTGCCGGCAAACCGCGCGTGGTAAATCCAGTCGCCGGTGGTTTGTGCGGCGGCGGCCATCGCGAGCACCGCAGCCACGAGTGCTATCGCCAATCGATGTCTCATTTTTCGTTTTTTGTTTGTTCCTTATATATCGGCGAAACGACCTCGCCGTTTCGCACTGCACTCCATTAATACTACAGGCTCACTTGATGAGTCTCACTTTGGCCACGGCGACAGGCTCGGTAGAGTCGTCGGGCGAGGCAAGCACGGTGTAGACGCCCGTAGGCAGGCGATTGCCCCGGCTGTCGCAACCGTCCCACAGGGCGGTGCCACCGTCGGCGGTGAGCGTGGCCACCGTCTGGCCAGCGGCGTTGACAATGGTCAACCGCGAGTCACGCATGAGTTTCTTAATCTCGATAAAGCCGGTGAAGTCGGGCCTGACCGGATCGGGCGTGACGTAGGTGTTGTCATAGTTGTCGCTGGCGGCACTGGCTCCGATGTGGAACTCGGCCAAGCCGGCGTTGGTCATAACAAACATCGAATTGCGCGTGGGGTGGTAGCACATGCGGTAAATCGTCGTGCTGGGCAACATGCTGTTCGTTGGCGAAAACTGGGCAAGCACACGCTTGCAGTCACGGCTGACAACTGTCACTCCCTGGGTGGAGGTGCCAATCCAGTGGTTGCCGTCGCCGTCGACAGTCACACAGTTGACCTGAACGCCCGCCAGCAGATTGCCAACCGTGTTACCGTTGCTGTCGTACTGTTTCAGGCGGTTGACGTGGAAATCGCTGTCAAAGGCGGTCGACGGGTCGAAGTAAATCACACCCTCGGCAACCCCAAACCACACGTTGCCATCCAAGTCACTGCTCAAGTCATAGGGGAAAGTCCAGGCAAAGGTGATGTTGTCCTGGTCAACAAAAGTCGAAAAAGACGTATAGCGGTTGGTCGTCAGGTCGGCGTTGCTGTCCCAGACAAAGACGGGCTCATTAAAGACGCAACTCGAGGCCACCTTAGTGTCGTTCTTGCCGATTGCCATCGACATGCGCTTGAAAGCAGCACCCGATATTTCGGGCTTAGCCGACAACACCAAGTCGCTCACGGGAATCACGTCTTTGGCGAGGTTCTCGGCGCTAATGGCAACCACCGAGTTGGGGTCTGACGCGGAGCAGAGAGCGGCAAAGAAGTTGCCCTGCGAGTCAAGCGCCATGGCACCGCGCCTGATAAATGCCGTGCCGCCGGTGGTCGCGCTGCTGAACGTCTGCGTCACCACACCGTCCACCACATGGTGGGTGCCGGCTCCGCCGCGGGTACCGATGAAGTAGGCTGACGGTTGTGACGGCACAAAGAGCATGTCGTAGGTGCCGCCGTTGCCGTCCGAGCGAGCCACAGTGGTGCCGTTGCTCTTGCGCGGTGTGGCGTTGGCCCACGTCGTGCCGTCAAAGTTGTAAATCTCGATGGCGCCGTCATAATCTACCGAGAGGATGGCGTTGTCGGTGGTGCGCGACACATAGAGTTTGTCCTCGTTGGGGCTATAGGCCATCCACCACGCGCGGTTGCTGATACCCAGCGCGTTGGGCATAATATAGGCGGTGGATCCCTTGGGGGCGATGCCGCTGGCCGAGAGCGTCCAGATGGTGCCGTCGCCCTGAACGGCCTGGCTGAACAACTGTCCGGCGCTTGACACCTTCACCGGAGTGGTGCCGTCGGCCGCCAAGGTGTAGTAGCACTTGTTTGTCTTGCAGTTGACCAGGAAACCGTCGTGAGAGGCACGGCCGTTGTCAATTGTCAAACCACTGACCAGGCTGGTGAGCGACGGCGTCCCGTCGGCAAACGTGCCGTGAAGAATAGAGGCGGTGCCCACGACGACGAAGTCGTTGTCGCCGGCCGACAGGATCTTGCCGGCAACACTGCCCGTGACGTTGGACATCTGGCCCAGGCGGTCAATGTCGAGCGTGGCGTCGCCGTAGTAGAGCGTGGTGGACACTGACATGACGATGCGCGAGCCCACGACGTTCACCGAGGAGATGTTGCTGTAGATGATGTGGGACTTCACCTTGCTCAGCGTCGCCTCGTCCACCACCACATAGCCAAACGAGGTGGCGATATAGATATTGCCGTCGGCAAAGTTGATGTCGTTCACCTTCTTGGTGGCGCTGGAGGTGTACACCAGGTCTTTGATGTCAGGGAAGTTGACAATCGAGCCGTCGGCATGCACCAGGTCAATGTTGCTATTGTCGTAGGCGATGGCGAGCACGTCACCGGCGTTGTCGTAACTCAGCAGCGTGGGGGTGATGTCATGCAGACCGTTCTGCCGCGACAGGCGCGTCACCTCGCCGCTGCTCTTGTCATAACGGAACAGGCTGTTGCTCACGAGGAAGTAGACTTTCGTCGGCGTGTCGACGATGTCTTGGATGTTGCTGCCGGCAAACGAGGCATGCAGTTGCCACTCGCCCGTGAGCGACTGGGCGGCGGTGCTCTCCGGCAGTAGCGCCATCACCGCAAGCAACAAGGTTGTCAATATCTGTTTCATCTTTGCAAAGTGATTATTAATAGCATTATTTATATTATAACGTGATTGTTATCACTAAATTGTACGTGCTATATGCTACATACTGCGCGCTACGGGTTAAAAGCGTGTCGCCACTCTTGTTGCCGTGCCTGCGGTGGGCGTGAGCGTCACCACGGCCCATTGCCCGGTGATTTGGCTCTCAAAGCGGATGGTGTGGGGGTGGCAGGTGGCCAGCCTCACCGTCGCTTTGGCCTCCATAGGCCGGGGAGCGGCCCCACTGCCCCGCTCGCCGAGTTTCTCGGTAATCACGACATTGGTGCCGGTGGTGGTGACGATGAGGTTGACGGTGCCGCCATCAAGCAACGGCACCGCGGTGTGCCTGAGTTCCAGCAGTCCGTCGTCAACAGCCTGCAGCGACAGGCTGCCATCGGCACCCGCGGCGGGCGACATATCGGCGGCCACAATCACTGTGGTGGACTGCTCGGTGCGACCCGAGGCCAGCAACAGCCACAGCAACGCCACAGCCACCACCAGCGCGATCACACACACCTCGGTCGTCAGTTCCATCGCTTATTCGTTGAGGGGGTTGAGGGTTGAGGGGTTGAGGGTTGAGGGTTGA
>JAFTDD010000017.1 GCA_017454355.1 Muribaculaceae bacterium | reverse complement strand
TATGATTTTAAGGACTTTATACAATTTGGAGATTTTGAATTATAGGTATAATTGTACCCATAAAAGCAATGCATGAAAACTCATCTCACCTCATTGTCAACTCTTTACGGATTATGGGTACAAATTGGCGAAAAATTCAGAATATGTTAGATTATTCAACATGAATTTCCACAAATTATCCATGAATTATTGTTTTCTCCCGTGAATTTTCGTGAATTCCCGTGAATATTTTATTATTTCACAAAAAAGATTGTGTATCGCAAGACGAAGTCTTGTACTCATCATCATCAAAATTTATTCACGAACATTCACGCTAATTCACGGGAGACATAAATTAATGGATAATTGATGGAAATTCGTGTTTAAAACAATTGACGGTTACGAAAATTTGCAGGTGTGGCGGAAAAGCGATAATTTTGCAGAAATTTTCCGGACAATGAAAAGAATATTGATTATAATGCTCGCCGTGGTGGCCATCACCACCACGGCTGTAGCCCAGACCACCACGCGCTGGGGCGTCACCGCCGGCGTGAACTACAACCAGATCCACTTCAAGCAGAGCGACATCGTCGATGTCAAGCGCGGCTTCGGCCCCGTGGTGGGCCTCAACGGCGAGATGAACATCGGCGGCATCGGCTTTGCCGTCGACGCTTCGCTGCTCTACAGCATGTACTCCAGCAAAATCAACTTCGGCCAGTGGAAAATCTGGTCCAGCCAGGGGCTGGGCAACGAGACGGTGCGCATGCACGCCATCGATGTGCCGTTGAACCTCAAGTTCAAATACAACCGCCTCAACGGCTTTGAGAGCACCCTCAAGCCGATGGTCTACTTCGGCCCCACCTTCTGCTTCCGCGCCGGTGGCAGCCACAAAGAGCACATCAAATACAACTCGCTGCATGTGATGCTGCGAGCCGGCATTGGTGTCGAACTCTTTAACCGCCTACAGATTTCCGCCACCTACTCGTTTAGCGTCGGCGAGACGCTGCACACCACTATGCTCGACCAGAACGCCGCCAAGAACCGCTGCTGGTCGCTCATCGCCACCTACTACTTCAAGGACTGACCGTGAGCCCCGTCAGGGGCGACAGCCCATAGGCGGGGGCGCAAGCCCCCGTGTCGCACGGGGACGGTTCTTCTGTTTCACAGCTTGCTGCTGAAACAGAAGAACCGTCCCCACGTTTCACGCTACGGGCACGTCGTCAACGGATTGTCACACAGGTTCCAGATCTCAATCCAGCCGGTGTGCTTCTTGTCAAACGTCTTCACCTTCACCCAGTCACCGTCACGGCTGATGTCCATCGGGCGCACCGTAATCACCTCGTTGAAGTAATACACCGCCTTGGAGCGTTCACTCGGCGACTTGCGCAGGCACCAACGCTGGTGGCCATAGTTGCGCGTGGTCAGTCCCAGCACCGAGTAGTGGATCCAATACTTGCCCGTCGTCGAACCGTGCAGTGACACAGGCTGATCCTCGACAGGGTCGTAGATATAGTCCACTTGCCACCAACCATTCGACGGCGAGGAGATGTTAACCATATAGGTGTTGTAGGTGGGTACCGACATCGCGATCTTGCCGTTGGGCTTCACGCGAATGTTGGTCGCCGGACCATCGTTGTCGTCGATAATCGCCTGGAACGGGCTCATCGACATTGCCGCCATCGCTGTCATCGCGGCGGCCATCATCGCAAATAAACGCGTTTTCATGTTGTTAAGGAATTAAATTTGAAAGTTATCACTTATTCCCATTTGCGGCAGCAAATGGCTCAACCTCTCAACTACTCAACCTCTCAACCTCTTGGAAAAACTACACCAGCAGCATCGCTTCGGCGACCTGCTCGCTGGCGCTATGGCCCAAGGTCTGCTCCACGATGGCCAACGCGAATGACGCCGCCGCGGCCGGACCGTTGCCGGTCACCACGTTGTCGCACACCGCCACCGGTCGCGCGCCCCAGCGCACGCCGCTCACTCCGCGCTCCATGCCGGGATAGCACACCGCGTCGCGGCCGCTGAGGATGCCCAACGGACCGAGCACCACGGCCGGTGAGGCACAGATGGCGGCCACCTTCTCGCCACGGCGGTTGTTGTCAATCAGGGCGGCACGCAGTCCGCTATGCGCCGCAAGGTTCGTCGCCCCGGGCATACCGCCGGGCAAAATCAACCACTCGGCATCGTGAGCCGCCGCCTCGTCAAACAGCGCATCGGCAACCACCGTCACACCATGAGCGCCGGTCACCTCGCGCGACGCCGAAATCGACATCGTGACCACCTCCATTCCGGCGCGGCGCAGCACGTCAACCGTCGTCAGCGCCTCTATCTCCTCAAAGCCATTGGCCAAAAAAACAATCGACTGTCTCATAATATTATCATTTAAATGATTAACAATAATATAAATCTCACGCTCGCAAATTTACAAATTTTCCCGTAACCCACCAACAATTTCTCTCGAAAACCACCAAAATCCATCACAGACTGTCGAAAAAAAATGATTACTGTACCGACTTATGGAGCACGACCAAATTTATTTTGCCAAATAATAATATAAATTATAACAGCACTATGAAAAAAGAGCAAGGACATGGCGACCATATCGGCGCAATTATGGAACCGCAAGAATTTCTCGCCTATCATCTCACCCGGTTGATTGATAACGGGAAGTTGAAGAACCGCTGCCGCACTCAAGCAGTCTCGGACACCGTCAACGGCGAGGAGACAGAAGTTATCACTATCGTGAACGACAGCGAGGATATTCAATGGGAGATCCTGCTCGTCAAAGGTAAAGAACAATACGAGTTAGTATCCGCTTTCCCGCTACTACAACCCGTTGAAAGAGTCAAGGCGAAAATCACAGGCGTCGGCGAATGGAAGAACATGATTGAGGCCACAATCTTCTGCGAGATTGATTGCGACAATGAAGACATGGACGGTTGCCAACTGCAGTTCTTTGCCACTGACTACGCTTGGAACAAGCAGCGGTATGTCGTTGGCAACTACCTTTTTATTGACCTCGCCGCCATCGCTTACAATGTCCGCGAAGGCCAAAAAGGGTTCTCCTTTGAAGGGCAGAAGGCCATCGACTTCCTGGCAAAAACCGGACGTGAGCCAGACTATGATGAGAACGGCAACGTGCAGCCTATCCATTTCAGCCTGGAGCATCTGGTAGCGTTTTTGACCCACAACGAAGACTATCCCGACAATGTGGAGTTTCAGTCCCCCATCTCCAACATCACACCAGTGAACGCTATTGACGTTGACCTCTATCGATGCGAGATGTTGTTCAAGCACGACCCGGATCGCAAGTTGGCGCTTTACTTCCGCCGCGAGTTCATTCCCGCCCCTCAAGACGGCATGCCGGTTGCCGGAGTTCTCTGGCTGCAAGGCCACATCAGCGACAACCAACAATAACCACCATCACCCACCCCGACAACAAACCTGTTGACTTGCAATGCCGGCGTTTTGTAGGGACACAATTTATTGTGTCCATGCGCCTTAGGGGGACACAATAAATTGTGTCCCTACAAAACGCTGATATTCAAAATCATTACTACTTGCGGAACTTGACTGGATTGAGATTAACGTATTATCCGATTAACTGCATTAGATGTGAGGGAGATGATTACTATGTTCGTTATTCATGAAACCGACAGAAGTCCCAATCGAACTATACGAAATCTGACCCTCAAAAATTTAATTCGCAATTCCATTGTCGCGGCTATGCACCATTATTTTGAAGACAATAACGACAATAAGGACAATTTAATTCCTTGCCCTTATTGTCGTTTATTGATAAACTTCCCACGCGTCGGCGTGGCAATCTGTAAAATTTCTTTGAAAGATTTTTGATAGATTTCCCACGCGATAGCGTGGCCCAGAACTGTTTACATTTTGTTCTCGTGGTCGGTAATTTCGGCGTCGCTCTGGGTGTAGTTGCCCAGCGAGTCTTCTTTGGCCTGGATGCAGATGTAGGTCATCGGCTCGGGCGAAGTACACTTGATGTTACGGTCGCAGTTGGTGGCCACGCGCACCACCGAGCCCTCGGCGATGTCAAACGCCTCGTCGCCCACTTGGAAGCGGCCGGCGCCCGAGAGAATGATGTAGTTCTCCTCATTCTCCTTGTGGCTGTGGTAGAACGGCACGGCAACACCCGTGGGCAACGTGCCGAACGAAATCTCACACGATGTGGCGCCCACCACGTCTTTAACAAACTGCTTGCCCTCAAAGCCGATGATCTTACCAACCGAGGTGTGGGCGAACTTGTCGCCGCTGTTCAAAACTTTTAATTCGCTCATAATTTGCTGTATTTTAAATTTTATACTAACTTTGCAGCGGAAATCCGCTTTCCTTTTGACACCGCAAAGGTAGGTCATTTTTGCGACACCCGCAAGAAGTTACCTAAAAGATAGACAATTACATTAAAGTTAGTAATATTGAGAATGAACGCGTTACCGCTAAAAGAAAATTTAGAAAAATATTCTGACATAGACCATTGCCCCGTCCGCAACGTGATTTCGCACATTTCGGGCAAGTGGCCCATCTTGATTCTGTGTATATTAGCGGAGAATGAGACCACGCGCTTCAACGCTATCAGCAAAGCGATCCCCGACATCTCGTCTAAAGTGTTGAGCAACACACTCAAGAGTCTCGAGGCCGATGGACTTGTCGAGCGCATCCTATATGCCGAGATACCGCCACGCGTGGAGTATTCCCTGACTGACCTCGGAAAAAGTCTAATGCCCATTTTGGGAGAACTGATAGGTTGGGCTCTCCGCCATTTCGACAACTTCAAGCAATAAACATTGTGTCCTTTTTACGATGAAGAAATATTTTCTAAAAGCTGTTCTACCGGCAATCACATTGACCGTTATTGACTTCCTGATAGACAGAAATCATACTTTGGCAGATTATGCGATTGAGGCTATTATTATCATAATAGTTCTCGGGCTCGCTGCTTATCTCGATGATAAAGGTTGGAACTCTTGGGAGAGGGTAATAAGTTTGGTCAAACGTAAGAAGGCAGACGAGTAACTTCCAATTTTAGCGCGAACAATAAACAAAACAAAGATGAAAAAAGTAATTGTCATTTCCACGAGCCTGCGACCCGGCTCAAACAGCGATATGCTTGCTGACAAGTTTATAGAAGGCGCCAAAGCCGCCGGAAACGAGGTTGAGAAGATTTCACTTGCGGACAAGAGCATTCAGTTCTGCAAGGGATGTCTGGGCTGCCAGAAAATTGGGCGTTGCGTCATTAATGACGACGTGAACGGCATCATGGACAAGGTGCTCAAGGCTGATATCATCTGCTGGGCAACTCCAATCTACTATTATGAGATGAGTGGCCAGATGAAGACGCTCATTGACCGCATGAACGCGATGTACGAACTGGACTACCGGTTCCGTGATGTCTATCTGCTGACAACGGCGGCAGAGGACGAAGAGCAGACACCCAAACGCGCAGAGGCGGGGCTAACGGGTTGGATCGACTGCTATCCCAAGAGCAGGCTGGCAGGAACGCTTTTCTGCGGCGGCGTGAACAACGCCCGTGAGATTGAGGGCAATCCCAAACTCCGGCAGGCCTACGAGTTGGGCAAAAGCATCTCCTGACTATACTTGAGTTTGCTTAGGTCCTACCGAACGTCAAAGCAGGCGGTCCATTACCCGGACGCACTGATGCGCGGGGGCGACTTTTCTGTCGCCCTACGAGGCTTTAATTGATGAATAATTCACGTCGTTGACACGGGGGCTAACGCCCCCGCCTATGGGCTGTCACCCGCTCCGCGGGTTTGGCGACGCCGCCCTTGCTGCCCTCTTATCGGCCGCGCTGACGCGCGGGAAATCTTTCAAAAATCTTTTTAATTAGTTAAATTTTGGCTCTCAAACATTTTGTGTGGGTTATTGTAACTTCAGCCCGTAGGGCTGACATGATAATAGGAGGTTCTTTGTTATACAGAAATCACCGGGTTCTCAGGCGAACAAGGCCTGAAAACCCGGTGATTAACTGTGTTTGTCGGGGTACCTGGATTCGAACCAGGGACCTCCTGCTCCCAAAGCAGGCGCGCTAACCGGACTGCGCTACACCCCGCGGCTGAAAAGCGGTGCAAAATTAGTATTTTTTTGTGACAGTAGCAATTTTTTGGGGCAAATTGCGGGATTTTTCAGCAAAAATGGGTAAATTTGCAGTGTGACATTTACGTTTAGACGTTGAGCGTTGAGAGGTTGAGCCTCGCGCTATCGCGCTCGGTAATAATGGATGTGACTACGAAACGGCCACACAAAGGCGAGGCCCTACAATTCTTACCATTTGCGATTGCAAATGTCTCAATCCCTCAACACTCAACCCCTCAACCTTCTAACAACTGACGACTAACTATGCTCAATGACGGTGTGCTGCGCCTGCGGGCGCTTGAGCCGACTGACTTGGACTTGCTGACCAAGTGGGAGAACGACACGTCGCTATGGTCGGCCACCGACACGGTGTCGCCGCTATCGCGCGCCGCGCTGTGGCGATACCTGCAGAACGACGTGGGCGACTTCTACCGACAAGGCGAACTCCGGCTGGTGGCCGAACTCGTTGACACCGGTGAGGCTGTGGGGATGGTGGACCTGCGCGAATATTCGGCACTGAATAATCGCGCCGAACTGGGGCTGACCATCGCCGCCGCCCATCGCGGCAAGGGACTGAGCAAACGGGCATTATGCCTCACGCTTGACTATGCCGTCAACCATCTGGGGCTGCATCAGGTTTACGCCATCGTGCCGGCCGACAACGCGGCGAGCCGCGCCATGTTGGCGGCATGCGGCTTTGAGTCCGGCGGCGTGCTGCGGCAGTGGGTGAGACGCGGCCGCGGCTACCGCGACGCCGAACTATGGCAATACCTGCCGCCCATAAAAGGGGTGAGAGGTTGAGCCATTTGCTATCGCAAATGGGAATAAATGTAGGGCCTGGCCGCCTCGAAGTAAAATCTATTATCCCCGAGCGCGATAGCGCGAGGCTCAACCCCTCAACCTCTAAACCTCTAACGACTATCGACCATCAACTAACGACTAATATAATGAGAGTAATGAAATTTGGCGGCACATCGGTGGGCTCGGTTGAGGCCCTGCGGAGTGTCAAGCAGATTGTGGAGGCGACCACCACACAGGTGATTGTGGTGGTGAGCGCCTTGAGCGGAGTGACCAACCGTCTGGTGGAGATGACGCGGCTGGCGACGGCGCACGACACCTCCTACGAGGCCATGCTGCCCGAACTCGTTGAGCGTCACCGCGCAATTATCGAGGCGGTCGTGCCGCGCGAGTCGCAGGGTTCCTGCATGAGGGTGGTCAACACCTTTATCAACGAGAGCCTCTCGTCGTCTTTGGGATTGCTGGCCGCCAACGACACCCTCGCCCCGGAAATGGCCGAGGCCGCCGCCGACGCCATCGTCAGCCACGGCGAAGTGCTGTCGAGCGCCATCGTGGCGTGTATGCTGCCTCGCTGCAAGCCACACTTCGCGCCGGCATTTATCCACACAACCGATGACGCCGAGGGACGCATCGTTGACTGGGCCGACACCGAGCGGCTGGTGCTCAAGGAATTCAAGGGCGACCTGACGCGCGTCCACGTCACTCAAGGCTTTATCGCGGCCGACAGCCGCAGCGGCGTGAAAACCACGCTCGGCCGCGGCGGCAGCGACTACACGGCAGCCATCCTGGCCGCCATCCTCGATGCCGAGGCTCTGGAAATCTGGACCGATGTGGACGGCTTCTACGACAAAGACCCGCGCGCCAACCCCGACGCGAAACTTTTGCCTCAGATGACCTACGAGCAGGCTCAAGCGCTCTGCGACGCCGGCGCCAAGGTGATCTATCCGCCCACAATCGCTCCGGTGGCGCAGCGCGGCATCCCCGTATGGGTCAAAAACACATTCAACCCCGGCGCGCCCGGCACTCGCATCGGCCCAATTCCATCAGACAGCCAAGTAATTAGTGATTAGTAATTACTAATGCATTATGAATTATGCATTATGAATTGTGAATTGATATGACATTCACCAGCACCAACGACCCGTCGCTGCGAGTGTCGCTACGCGAGGCGGTGTTCAACGGCAGCGCCGCCGATGGCGGACTGTATCTGCCGGTGAGGATTCCCCGGCTGCCGGCGGCCCTTTTCGCCAATCTGTCTACGTTAGACCTCCACCAAGTGGGCTATCTGGTGATGAGTTCACTATTAGGCGACGCTATGCCGCTGAGCGTCATCAAAGCCATCGTGGACGACACGCTCAACTTCAAGATGCCGGTTGTGCCAATCACAACGCGAGCCGGGCTGCACGTGATGGAGTTATTCCACGGCCCGACGATGTGTTTCAAGGACGTGGGAGCGCGCTTCATGGCGCGCCTGGTGAGTTACCTGCGCCGCGGCATGTCATCGTCCGGCACGCTCAACGTGCTTGTAGCCAGCAGTGGCGACACGGGCAGCGCGGTCGCCAACGGGTTTCGCGACGTCAAGGGAGTGCGCGTGATTGTGCTCTACCCCACCGGCGTTGTCAACTACATTCAGGAGTCACAGTTCGCCACGCTGGGCAACAACGTGGTGGCCGTTGAGGTCAACGGCACCTTTGACGACTGCAAGCGGCTTGTGGAAGAGGCGTTTGCCGACGAGAAACTGCGCGGCACGATGGCGCTCACCAGCGCCACAAGCGTCAACATCGCGCGCCTGCTGCCACAGGCCATCTACTACTTCCACGCCGTGGGCCAACTGCAACGCGCCGGGGTGGACACCGGCCGGGGTGTGACGTTCGCCGTGCCGTGCGCCAATTTGGGCAATCTGGCCTCCGGCCTGCTGGCATGGCGCATGGGACTGCCGGTGAAACGCTTCCTTGCCGTCGAGAACGAGAACAATATCTTTTACCGATATATGACGACAGGCAACTTTGAGCCACGGCCGTCATTGTCAAGCATTGCCCCAGCCCTTGACGCCGGCAAGCCCGGCAACTTCGCGCGAGTGGCGGCGCTCACCGGCAGCCTGCAGGCCGCGCGAGGCATCATCGAGGCGCATTGCTGCAACGACGATGATATCGCGGGCGCGATGCGCACGGCATGGACGCGCGACAAATACCTGATTGACCCCAACACGGCCGTCGCCTATCATGCCGCCGACTCAATGGCGAGCGCCGACGAGCCCACGGTGGTTCTCGCCACCGCCCATGCGAGCAAACTCAAGCACACCGTGGAGCAAGTGCTCGGCATCGAGTTGTCGCTGCCGCGGCAGTTGGCGCGCTTTCTCGAGGGACGGCGCAGCGTGACGCCCCTGCAGTCGGGCTACACCGCCTTCCGCCGCTTCCTGCAGCACCTTCCCGCTCTCTAATACAACAATTTAGACATAAGAACTTCTCATGTCTTTATATCTCCCGTGAATTTTCGTGAATTCACGTGAATCTTTTTTCTTTCTCCTAAAATCCGCAACCTTGAATATACTCACGAAAATCTTCGAAAATCCTTTTAGACAAAAGAACAAAAGAACAATAATATTTATTGCTGTCCGGTAAAATCCATTAGGATTGTCAAAGACTGTAGGGCCTCGCCTTGGCGTGGCCGCAAGCGGCGACAAATGTGAGCCCCGTCAGGGGCGACAGTTCCTAGGCGGGGGCGCCAGCCCCCGAGACTATGGCGTGAGTTTTTCTCAATCTAAGCCCTGTAAGGGCGACAGAAACATGCGGAGACTGTCGCCCCTAAGGGGCTTTGGTTACTTGTAGGGGCAGAACCTTTAGCTCGCGACCGAACGGGAGCAATTTATTCTGCCCATCATGTTTACGGGGGCTATCGCCCCCGCCTATGAACTGTCGCCCCCTGTCGGGGGCTCTTGTTTAATTTATCGGACACTAATAAATATTATTTTGGCCTCCGCCCTCATTTTTTATGTTTCTTATGTCTTTTTGTCTAAAAAGATTTTCGGGATGATTTCAGAAGCGGATGCCGAGCACGGCCGTAATGTCGGCGATTGTGTAGCCGAAGTGGCCCTTGCCGACAAAATAGAGGCTCGTCTTGACATCGCTCTGCAGACTGGCGAAGTAGCGCTTGTGGTTGAAGGTAAGGGCGAAGTTGCCGCTGAGTTTCAACGCGCCGCTATTATCTGACGGACGGCCGTTAGTGCTGTGGATATGCTTCACGCCGGCACCCACCGTGCCCGTGACGTTGAGCAGGAACTTGCGGCTGATGACCCAGTTGTAGGCATAGCCGCCCGACAGGCAGTAATCGGTGTAACGGATATGGTCAAAGCCGATGTCGGCAAAACGAGCGGCCTGCTCTTGGCTCAGAGCGTCGGCGTTAATCTTGAAGTCGTGGTTGTCCACCGAGAAGCCGGCCAGCGCCGAGCCGGCGCTGATGCGCTGATACTTCGAGAAGCAATAGGCGGCCGCGCGGGCATACTTGCGGTTGTTGAAAAAATAGGTCGCGCTGCCACCCAACGTCCGGCGGCGAATGGCGTCAGCTGCAAGGCTCTCGCCATCCTGCCAATTGCCGCCGTCAAGTTTGATGCGGCTGCGCATGCGGCCGGTGTTGCTCGTCTTGTGGATTTCGGCCGTGAAGCGCGCGCAGGTGAACGAAAACTCCAGCATCTCGCTCGTGGCCTTGCCGCCAAACAGACGGTCGATGTCGAGTGAATAACCCACCGACACAGCCATAAACGACAGATACAGACCGATATTGCTCGACGCGCCGCTCGTGAAGCGCACGCGGCCGCCGTCGCTGCCGCCCATGAAGTTATCTACCCAGTTCCGATTCTTCAACGTCAATTTCCAATTCTTGCCGGTCGGCACCACATAGCGCGGGTCGTAACTGTTGAACGCCTTGTCACCCCAGACGTAAGTCTTATAGCAAAACAAGACAAACTTGGGGTAGCCCATCGTCGAGTCCTTGAAGTTAATCTTGCCGTGCTTCATGGCGCGCCACCAGTAGCGCTTGTCGCGCACGGTGTCGTAGGGCTCGCTCATTTTATCGTGGATACGGCGCTTGACGTCATCACCCACGCGCTGGAAGAAATTGCGGTGCGGGCGCGCCACAGTGTCGGTCGAGTCGTGTGCAAAGCGGCCGTGCCGCTTTGATACATCAGCGGCCGTGCCGCCGTCCGCCACCGCCACTGCCGCCATCAGACTGATGATTATCAAACAAAGAAATCGCATAGCGCCACAAGTCATCGAATAACGGCCACAAAATTAAAGATAATATTCCATCCACACAAGCCCCACCCCACAATTTAACAACTTCGTGCCCACTCTGTAACACCAATTCCACCAATCATTCCATTGACCGGTACAAAAACTATGGTTTAGAGCGACACTAAATCACAAATTTTGGTTATCTCTGCATGTCAAATAGCAAACTTACAATTTTCCGGATAAGCGGTTACTTGTAGGCGCAGAATTTATTCTGCCCATTTGCGGCAGGCGGGCAGAATAAATTCTGCCCCTACATTTCTCACAACCATCAATTTATCTAATTCAGAAACTTGAGTTTTAAATACGAATTACCATGAACCTATTGTAAAAGATGTAATACTTTTTACAGTGGACTCAATTTTTAAAAATTCTCGCCGATAGGCGACCTTCTGTAAAATTTTAATCAAGCCTTTTAAAACCTTATCGATGTAGGGCCACGCCAAGGCGAGGCCCTACATCGAATTCCCGAAAAGAATTTCACGTAAATTCACGGGATACTGAATTATTTATTGAGAAAAATGTCGTATATTTGCATTTTGGAAACCGGATACAACGGATATGGAACAGTCACAGCAGCAAGTGAAAGGGATCCCCTACGGGATGCAGAACTGGGAGGAAGTGCGCCTCTCAAACTATTACTACGTCGACAAGTCACGCTTCATTCCCAAGATTGAGGCGTCAAACCGCTTTTTCTTCTTTATCCGTCCGCGGCGCTTCGGCAAGTCGCTGCTGATGCACATGCTGCGCAAATACTACGACGTGAACCGCGCCGACCGCTTTGACCGCCTCTTTGGCGACCTCTGGATTGGTGCCAACCCCACCCCGCTGCGCAACTCCTACCTCGTGCTCTTCCTCGACTTCTCGGCGTTCGCAGGCGACCTCGAGGGCTACAAGGCACGGTTGGACGACTACTGCAACATGCAATACGTGTCGTTTATGCGTGAGTATAACGACTTGTTCACGCCTGATGACATCAATGAAATGAGACAGTGTTTTGGTGCGGCCAATCAGCTGAGCTACATTGCTGACCTTTGTTTCAAGGCCGGACGGAAGATCTACCTCTTCATCGACGAGTATGACCATTTCACCAACGCCATTCTCTCCGACCCGTCCACCGAGCCCGACTACAAGGCGCAGACCCACGGCACCGGAGCCTTCCGCGCCTTCTTCAACGCCATCAAGAGCGGCACCGACAGCGCCATCGACCGCCTGTTTGTCACCGGAGTGAGCCCCGTGACGATGGACGACCTCACCAGCGGCTTCAACATCGGCACCAACTACACCGCCTGGCCGCAGTTTAACGACATGGTGGGCTTCACCGAGAGTGACGTGCGGCAGATGCTCGACTACTACCGGCAGCACTACACCTTCCGCCACACCACCGACGAACTCATCGACATCATGCGCCCGTGGTACGACAACTACTGCTTCTCAAAGGACTGCCTCAACAGCCCCACTATGTACAACAGCGACATGGTGCTCTACTTCATGAACTGGTACGTCCACAACGGCGGCACGATGCCCGACACCATGCTCGACAACAACATCCGCACCGACTACAACAAACTGCGGATGCTCATCCGCAAGGACCACGGCTTTGACAACGACGCCTCGATCGTGCAGACCATCATCGAGACCGGCGGCATCACCGCCGAACTCAAGAGTTCGTTCCCGAGCGAGACAATCACCTCGCCCGACAACTTCGTCAGCCTCCTCTACTACTTCGGGCTGCTCACCATCGCCGGCAGCCGCCGCGGCAAGACGCAGTTCCGCATCCCCAACCAGGTGGTGCGCGAGCAGATGTACGGCTACATCACCGAGGCCTATCGGCAGAATGAGTTGTCAACCGATGCCTATCGGCAAGGATTGCTCATGGAAGGCATGGCATTTGACGGCGACTGGAAACCATATTTCGACTACATTGCCGACGTACTCCACCGGTTCGCCTCGCAGCGCGACCGCCAGAAAGGCGAGGCGTTCGTGCACGGCTTCACGCTTGCACAGACGTGCATGTCGAGCCTCTACCTGCCCGTCTCGGAACTTGATGCCGGCATTGACGGCGGCTATGCCGACATCTACTTGCAGCCGATGCTCGGTATCTATCCCGACATCGAGCACAGTTACCTGCTCGAACTGAAGTATGTCCGCTCATCGGCCACCGACGCCGACGTGGAGCAGGCGCGCCGCGTCGCCATCGACCAACTCACGCGCTACCAGCGGCGCAGCGAGGTCATCGGCCGCACCGTCGGCCACACACGCCTGCACCGCCTCGTGCTCGTCTGGCGCGGCATGGAACTCGCCGTCGCCCAAGAGTTCTAACGATTGTCACTGACTTTTTGAAGACAATAAGGACAAGAATCCCCCGCAAAAAGTCGCTGATTAATTTTCAACATGAATATCCATTAATTATCCATTAATTTTTATTCAAAATAACCACTCCGCGACTACGATTAATGAATATTAATGGATATTCATGTTAAAAAATATTATTGTCCGGTAAAATCCATTAGGGTCACAAACGTGAGCCCCGTTAGGGGCGACAGTTCATAGGCGGGGGCGACAGCCCCCGTGAATATCGCGAGAGTTTTTCTCAATCAAAGCCCTGTAAGGGCGACAGAAACATGCGGAGACTGTCGCCCCTACAGGGCTATTGGTGATAAAACGCTTCCTGTTTACGGGGGCTATCGCCCCCGCCTATGGGCTGTCACCCGCTCTGCGGGTTCCCGTCCACACGGCTCGGAACCGTCCCTGCTGTCCGGAAGCCTCAGCCTACTGCTTGAGGATCTCGGCGAGGATGGCGTTCACGTCGCCCACGTCAACCGTGCCGTCGGCGTTCACGTCATAGAGTGCCGTCTTGCCGCCGGTCAGAATGTCGCCTAGCACGGCGTTCACGTCACCCACGTCAATGGCGCTGTCGCTGTTCACGTCATAACTCGGACGGTCGGTGATGAACTCCACCTCGGCGCCGTAGGTCGTCGCGCCGCCGGCC
>JAFTDD010000016.1 GCA_017454355.1 Muribaculaceae bacterium | reverse complement strand
CCCGGCGGAGGTCGGCCCGGCGGCTGGGGCGGTGGCCGCCCCGGTGGCTGGTAAACCTGCTACATTGGCCGTTTTACTACTTTTAGCACATTTACGCCACAAAATAACGTAAACGTGCTAAAAGTCTTTTTTTTTACCACTTTTAGCACGTTTACGCCAAATTTTACGATAAGTTTTACGGATTTTACGTGAGAAATTTTGGGAGGGGGCGTTACTTGCCTTCGGCAAGGGCGGCCATGATTTTGGCCTCTAACTCATCGGCCAACTCGGGGTTGTCCTCAATGAGTTGCTTGACGGTGTCGCGTCCCTGGCCCAGTTTGGTGTCGCCGTAACTGAACCACGAGCCGCTCTTCTTGATCACGCCATGCTCCACGCCCAGGTCGACGATTTCGCCGGTGTGGCTGATGCCGCGCCCGAAGAGGATTTCAAACTCGGCCTTGCGGAATGGTGGCGCCACCTTGTTCTTGACCACCTTGACACGCGTCAGGTTACCATAGACGTTGTCGCCGTCCTTGAGTTGGCCGATGCGACGGATGTCGAGGCGCACGCTTGAATAGAACTTCAGGGCATTGCCGCCGGTGGTTGTCTCGGGGTTGCCGAACATCACGCCGATTTTCTCACGCAACTGGTTGATAAAGATGCAACACGTGTTGGTCTTGCTCACTGTGGCCGTGAGTTTGCGCAGGGCTTGTGACATGAGACGCGCCTGCAGGCCAACCTTGTTGTCGCCCATCTCGCCCTCGATTTCGGCCTTGGGAGTGAGGGCCGCCACCGAGTCGATGACGATGATATCGATCGCACTGGAGCGGATTAGTTGGTCGGCAATCTCAAGGGCCTGCTCGCCGTTGTCGGGCTGTGAAATCCAGAGGTTGTTAACGTCCACACCGAGGCTCTCGGCATAGAAGCGGTCAAAGGCGTGCTCGGCGTCGATGATGGCGGCGATGCCACCCATCTGCTGCGCCTGGGCGATGGCATGGATGGCAAGAGTGGTCTTGCCGCTCGACTCCGGGCCGAAAATCTCGATGATGCGGCCGCGTGGGTAGCCGCCCACGCCCAGAGCGTGGTTCAGGCCGATGGAGCCGGTGGGAATGACATCGATGTCGGCGATGTTGTCGTCGCCCATCTTCATGATGGAGCCACGACCGTAGGCCTTGTCGATTTTGTCGGCCGCCATCTGTAGCGCTTTGAGTTTCTCGGCCGGGATGGCCGGACGCTGAGGCTGCTGCTGATTATTGTTCTCTTCCATTGTTTATAATGTTATTAAGTTTGTAATTTCGTTTTCTGCAGCAAAATTACCGGGAACCGGTGCATGATAATTGCACTCTGCTATTAAAATGTATTAAAATTTCAGGTCGCTGGGCTGCTTGGGTGCCGGCGGATAGTCGACAGTGTAGTGGAGGCCGCGGCTTTCCTTACGCTCTTTGGCCTGGCGCATAATCAGATAGCCCACGTTGATGATGTTGCGCAACTCGCAGATGCGTCGGCTCACCTTGCTCTCCTTGAACAGTTTCTCGGTCTCCTCGTAGAGAATATCGAGACGGTTCCAGGCGCGGTCCAGACGCAGGTTGCTGCGCACGATGCCCACGTATGCGCTCATGATGTCGCCCACCTCCTTTTCGCTTTGACTGATGAGCACCATTTCCTCGTTGTGGACGGTACCCTCATCATTCCAATCGGGCACATCGTGGCGGAAGTCGTAGTGCTGATGATGCTCGATGGCGTGGCGCGCGGCCGCGTCGGCATACACGACGGCCTCGATGAGCGAGTTGCTGGCCAATCGGTTGCCGCCGTGCAGGCCGGTGCATGAGCACTCGCCCACGGCATACAGCCGCTTGATTGACGAGCACGCGTTCAAGTCCACCTTGATGCCGCCACACAGGTAGTGGGCTGCCGGCACCACGGGGATGTAGTCCTTGGTGATGTCGATGCCCAGTTCCAGACAGTGACGGTAGATATTGGGGAAGTGGTGGCGCGTCTGCTCGGCGTCCTTATGGGTCACGTCAAGGTAGACGTGGTCCTCGCCGCGCTGCTTCATCTCGCTATCGATGGCGCGAGCCACGATGTCGCGCGGCGCGAGCGACAGGCGCGGGTCATATTTGTGCATAAATTCCTCGCCGGCAAGGTTGCGCAGCACGGCGCCATAGCCGCGCATGGCCTCGGTGATAAGGAAGGCCGGGCGGTCGCCGGGGTGGTAGAGGGCCGTGGGGTGGAATTGGACAAACTCCATGTCCTGCACGGTGCCTTTGGCGCGGTAAACCATCGCGATGCCGTCGCCGGTGGCAATCAGCGGATTGGTGGTGGTGTGGTAAACACTGCCGATGCCGCCGGTGGCCATCAGCGTCACACGCGACAAGAATGTGTCGACGCGGCCGCTCTCCTGGTCGAGCACGTAGGCGCCGTAGCACTCGATGTCGCGCGTGCGGCGGGTGACGATTTTACCCAAATGGTGCTGCGTGATAATCTCCACGGCAAAGTGGTTCTCAAAGATGTCTATATTGGGATTGGCACGCACGGCGGCAACAAGCGACTGCTGGATCTCGTGGCCGGTGTTGTCGGCGTGATGCAGGATGCGGAACTGCGAGTGCCCGCCCTCGCGGTGCAGGTCAAAGTCGCCTTGCTCGTTGCGGTCAAACTCTACTCCCCATTCGAGCAGTTGCTTGATTTGGGCCGGCGCCTCGGTGACAACCTTGCGCACGGCCGCCGGGTCGCTAAGCCAGTCGCCGGCCACCATCGTGTCGTGGATGTGTTGGTCAAAATCATCTACCGCCAGGTTGGTCACGCTTGCCACGCCACCCTGCGCCAAGTCGGTGTTTGCAATATCGAGCGTGCTCTTGCAGATGAGCGCCACGGTGCCCGTGTGGGCCACTTTGAGGGCGAAACTCATGCCGGCCACGCCGCTGCCGATAATCAGATAGTCGTATTGTTTAGTCATTAGTCGTTTTTTGAAAAGTTTACCGTTTATCGTCGACCGTTTACCGTGCGTTGCCTTTACGGTCAACGGTCAACTTTTTATTATACCTACCAACTGCCGCCGCCACCGCCGCCGCCGAATGAGCCGCCGCCGAAGCCGCCGAAGCCACCGCCGCCCCATGATGAGGAGCCGCCACTCCACGACGATGAAGATGACGAGCGCCCCCCGCCGCCAAAGATGATTGGGCCGCCCCATGTGGCCGAGCCGCCGCCGGAGCGGAAGTCATCATCGTCCGAAATCATTGCCGCACCGCCGAAAACCATCACAAAACCGAAAATCATGAGGAAAATGGCCACTGCCAGAATGACGTCGTCATCGTCTTCCTCTGCAGATAAGCGGCCGGTGTAGGCATCCGGGCCATACTCGCCGCGCGCCAGCGGCACAAGCACGTCAATGGCGGCCTGCGCGCCACCGTGATAGTCGTCACGCTTGAAGTGGGGTATCATCTCGCTATTGACGATGCGCGTTGCCACAGCATCGGGGATAGCGCCCTCGAGGCCGTAGCCCACGGCGATGTAAGCGCGGCCTTTGCTCCGGCTTGTCTTGGGCTTGATGAGGACGACCACGCCGTTGTTTTTGTCCTTCTGCCCCACTCCCCATTCGCGTCCCAGTTGCAGGGCGTAGTCCCACGGGTCAAGGCCGAGCAGGTCGGTGACGGTGACCACGACAATCTGGTTGCCGGTGTCGCGTGCGAGAGCCTCGAGGGTGTCCTCCATCGCGTCGGTGTCGCCCAGCACATCGGCCAGATCGTTGACCAAGCGTGGCGGGTCGGGACGTGCCGGCAGGCCGCTCGTTGTCCGGGCAGGAAGATTGCCTGACTCTTCACTGCCGCAGGCAGTAACAGTTGTCGCCATCACCAGCAGCAATGCGGCGAGCCATAGTGCCACCAGGCGGTCAGTCATACTCTTCATCGCTATAAGTCACGTCGTTGGATAACTCGTTAACGTCATTGCGGTTGGCCGGAAAGAAAGCGGCGAGTTTGCGGCCGATATCATTGATTGCCTCACACAGGCCGTCGGCGGCGCGGCCGTCGGCAAGCGCCTCGCTCAATCGAGCCACAATATCGTCCCAATAGCCGTCAGGCACCACGTCGTTAATGCCGCTGTCGCCAAGCACGGCGAGTTTGCGGTCGATATAAACCACATAAATCAGCACGGCATTACGCCGCTCGGTGCAGTATAGTTTCAAGCGGTCAAAGGTGCGCGCTGCGGCGTCCATCACGTTGTCACCGCAGTGAGGCGTTGCATGGACACAGATTTCGCCCGACGTCAACCGTTCGGCCGCCGTTATTGCGTCGGCGATGCGATGGCGCTGCTCGGGCGGTAGCAGCGCGTCAAAAACCTGTTGATGATGAACCATTGCGTTGAGTGGTTGAGTAGTTGAGAGGTTGAGCGTTGAGGGGTTGAGAGGTTGAGGGGTTGAGCCATTTGCGATAGCAAATGGGAAGAAATGATTTGTTGCCGTGAGCGGCTGCGCTAAGGTGAGGCTCTTCATTTATCCCCGAGCGCGCTAGCGCGAGGCTCAACCGCTCAACCCTTCAACGCTCAACGCTCAACCGCTCAACCCCTCAACGCTCAACCCCTAAACATTAGAATTCCACTTTGGGAGCCGTCTGCGCGCCGGCAGCAGCCTCGAAGTAGGGCTTGCGCTCAAAGCCGAACAGACCCGCGAAGATGTTCTGCGGGAAGGTGCGGATGGCAGTGTTGTAGGTCTGAGCGGCGGCATTGAAGTCGCGGCGCGACACGGTGATGCGATTCTCGGTGCTCTCGAGTTGCTCTTGCAGTTGCAGGAAGTTTTGGTTTGCCTTGAGGTCAGGATAGTTCTCCTGCACGGCAATCAGTCGTCCCAGCGCGGCACCCAGTTCGCCTTGGACTTGCTGGAACTGCTGCAGTTTCTCGGGAGTGAGGTCGTCGGCGTCCACCTTGATTTGTGTGGCGCTGGCACGCGCGGCGAGCACCGCCTCGAGCGTCTCGCGCTCATGTTCAGCGTAGCCCTTGACGGTAGCCACAAGGTTAGGCACAAGATCGGCGCGACGCTGATAGTCGTTTTCGACTTGCGACCATGCCGCCTCAACGCTCTCTTGTTGTTGCACAAAGCCGTTGTAGACGCCCTTACCCCAAGAGAAGAGACCCAAAACGACCACGGCGATAACGATAATCGCAATAAATAATTTCTTCATCGTTTTTTGTATTTAGTTATTCGTTTTTAGTTATTCGTTTTTAGCCTAAATTCCGCAACCTTGAATATACTCACGATAATTTACGAGATAACTTTATTTTCGGTAATTTTAGAGAGGTAGATAATTTATCTCGTTGGTTAGGAGAGTCGCAGGCCAAAGTCATCGACCAGAGCGCGGAACTGTGGCAGTCGCTGCGCCATGTCGTTGGCGAGTTCGCGAGGCGATAGGATGGCGGGCTCCGGCGCGCTCTCGGCAACGGTGACGTCGATAGCGAGCATATCGTTGCGCAGGGCGTCGCGCAGCGAACTGAGCCACTTGTGCTTACTGTCGTTCATAAAGTTTTGTTGCATAACGTTAGCCACAGCCACACTGTATTGATTGTCACCAATCTTGACGGGTGTGGCCATCTGCATGGCGCTGATGATGACGTGTTCGCTGGGGTGAGCCTTGATATAATCCTGCCACGCGACGGCGAGTTGGTCGTCGGTGAACGGCTCGCGCCTGACGGTGTCGCCTTGTGCGGCAGGCGCCGATTGTGTTGCGGCGGCACCCGCCGCGCTCTGTCCCGCGGCGACCGGTCGGCGGCGGCTGGCGGCCGACCTTGGCTGTGGCGCGGCCGACTGTGGCGCGGCGGCAGGTGTCGGTGCGGCGGCCGATGGTTGTGGCGCGACGGTGCGCGCCACACTCTGACGGACGGGCGCGGCGGCAGTTTGCGCGGCAGCCGGTTGAGGAGCGGTGGGTTGAGGGGCGGCGGCAACGGGTTGAATGGGTGTCGCCTCGCGTTTCGCCTCCTGGGGCTTAAGGATTTGACACAACTTTACCAGGGTGAGTTCAACAAGCAATTGCTTGCTGGTGGCCTCACGGTAGTTGAGGTCGCATGTGCAGCACAGGTCCACGGCGCGGTAGAGGAAACCGGCGCTCACGGCGGCCGCCTGCTCCACATAGCGGGCGCTCACCTGCTCGTCCATCTCCAGCAGCACGCGCGTGGCAGGCGTTTGCGACACCATCAGGTTGCGCAAGTGGGCCGCCAGACCATTGATGAAAAACAACGAGTCGAAGCCTTTGTCACGCACCTCTTTATATATCAGCAAAGCCTGCGGCACGTCACCGGCCACAAACGTGTCCACCAGCCTGAAGTAGTAGTCATAGTCGAGCACATTCAGGTTGGCTATCGTGTTCTGATAGGTGATGTGCCCCTCGGTGCTGGCCACCACCTGGTCGAAAATCGACAGCGCGTCGCGCATGGCGCCATCGGCCTTTTGGGCAATCACGTTGAGAGCCTCGGGAGCGGCCTCCACGCCCTGGTCGGCGGCGATGCGCTGCAGTTGCGCCACGATGTCGGGCACGGTGATGCGCGCGAAGTCATAGATTTGGCATCGAGAGAGGATGGTGGGTATAACCTTCTGCTTCTCGGTGGTGGCGAGGATAAAGATGGCATACTCCGGCGGCTCCTCCAGCGTCTTGAGGAAGGCGTTGAAGGCTTGGTTGGAGAGCATGTGCACCTCGTCGATGATGAAAACGCGGTAACGGCCACCTTGCGGCGGGATGCGCACCTGGTCGGTTATATTGCGGATATCCTCCACCGAGTTGTTGCTCGCGGCGTCCAACTCGGTGATGTTGTAACTCTGCTGGGTGGCGAACGCCTGGCATGAGGCGCACTCGTTGCAGGCCTCGCCATCAGGCGTGGGGTGCTCGCAGTTGATTGTCTTGGCAAAGATGCGGGCGCATGTTGTCTTTCCCACGCCACGCGGCCCACAGAAGAGGTAGGCGTGAGCCAACCGGCCGCTGGCAATCGCCGTCTTGAGGGTGTGGGTCAGCGACTGCTGGCCAACCACGCTGGCAAACGTGGAAGGGCGATACTTGCGCGCCGACACGATATAGTTATTGTCACTCATAGTTTGATAATTCAGAATGTACAATTATAGAAATGCAAATTTACGGCAAATTTTCGGAATATCCTCGCTTTGCCACAAGAAAATTTGTCTCAACAATATTCAGTGCCTCTATCCGTTAAATAATGAAGAGTACCCATTAACAACTAACAACGTTCGGTGTGCAGCCACCTCGTGGCTGCCCCCGCTCCTAATGACTAACGACTAACATGGACAACAACCGGTATTGCGTGATAATGTGTGGTGGCGTGGGCAGCCGCTTCTGGCCTTTTAGCCGCGAGGCAAAGCCCAAGCAGTTTATCGACTTCTTTGGCACCGGCAGTTCGCTGCTACAGATGACCGTGGCTCGCCTGCGCGGCATCGTGCCCGTGGAGAACATCATCTTGATGACCAATAGCCGCTATGCCGAGGTGATTGCCGAGCAGTTGCCGGAACTCTCAAGCGACCAGATACTGCTTGAGCCGGCACGCCGCAACACCGCGCCTTGCATCGCATGGGCCGCTTGGCACATCGCCGCGCGCAACCCGCAGGCTTCCATCATGGTGGCTCCCAGCGACCACCTCATCATCCGCACCGACGAGTATGCACAAGCAGTGCGCGACTCGTTTGACTTTGTCGAGCGACACAACTCGTCGCTGCTCACCCTTGGCATCAAACCATCACGCCCCGAGACCGGCTACGGCTACATTCAACGCGGCACACCCATCGAGGGCGCTTTCTCCACAGTAAAAACGTTCACCGAGAAGCCCGATGAGCAACTGGCACGGGTCTTCCTCGACAGCGGAGAGTTCCTTTGGAATAGCGGCATGTTCTTCTGGAGTGCAACGGCCATCATCAACGCCATGCGCACCCATGCGCCGGAGATTGCCGCGGTGATGGACGACGGCCTCGAACTGATGGCCTCGCCACGCGAGCAGGAGTTTATCAACACCGCCTACGAGCGCTGCCCCAACATCTCTATCGACTACGCTGTGATGGAGAAGGCCGCCGGAGTGTGTGTGCAACAGGTGGACTTCGGCTGGAGCGACCTGGGCACATGGGGAGCGCTCTACGACGTGTCGCCCAAAGGGCGCGACGGCAATGTGGTGCAAAACAGCCGTGTGCTCCTGCAAGACTGCCATCGCAACGTGATTGCCATCAAGGGACACAAAGTTCTAGTGGCAAGTGGCATCGACGACTATATCATCGCCGACACGCCCGACGCGCTGCTCATCATCCCCAAGAGCGACGAGCAGCGGCTGCGCCAGTATGTCAACGAGGTGCGCAACACTTACGGCGACCTCGTGTAGAAACTGTCGCGACACAAAAAAACGCGATAGCATTTGGCTCTTTGAACAAAAAACACTACTTTTGTTACACAGAATCCAATATAGTTACAACTCAACTACTCACTACAATGGCAACAATGATCAAGAGAATGGCGGCTCTCATTGCCGCCGCGATGGTCGCCGTGGCTGCCGTGGCCGGCGATTTTGTTGAAGTGACGGGCTCCAACGTGCGCCTGCGCCAGTCTCCATCGCTCCAAGGCAAGATCTATAGCGATGCCAAGGGTAAACCCGTCTATCCCGCCAAGGGAGCCATGCTCGACCTGACCGGCGAGAGCGGCGACTTCTTCCAAGTGAACTATAAGGGCCAGACGCTGTATATCAGCAAGCAGTTCTCGCGCCGAGTGCGCGGCAACGCCGCCGGACAACCCTCGTCCAAGCCGCAGGCCGCGCCCGCCCAGGCCGCGCCGCGTCCCGGCAAGGCCGGGCGACAGGCCGACGCCCCCTCGGCAACGCCAACCGTGGCACCAAAGGCCGTCATCGTCACGGGCACCAACGTGAGACTGCGTAGCGGCGCCTCGCTCAAGAGTCCCGCCCTGCAAGACGCCAAGGGCAACAACCTGCACCCCGCCAAAGGGCAGAAACTCGAATGTACCGGGATGAAGGGAGACTTCTATAAAGTCACTTTCAACGGCCTCACCGCCTACATCAGCAAGCAATACGCCACACCGGCGCAGTGAAACACGGGGACGGTTCTTCTGTTTCAGCGACAAGTCGTGAAACAGAAGAACCGTCCCCACCCGTAGGCTCCGCCCGTCCCCGGGTGTCTGTGGATGTGGGCGGGGCGATGCCCGCCCACCTTGAAAGGTTTCGGCCGTTGGCCGTAAAAAACGGGGCGTTGATTGATTTTGGTTTGTGAACAAATAAAATAATTACTATTTTTGCAGTCCACAACCAATTCTAAAACAGTAGAGACTATGAGAAAGTTCATCATATCATTGACTATTCTGCTGGTGACCTCCCTGGCCGCCAACGCCGACTATGCCTACCTCAAGTTCACCACCACAGGCGGGCAAGAGTCAACCATCGGTACCGGTGGGCTGAAGATTACCTTTGCCGACGGCAAGGCGACAGCGGTAGCCGGCTCTGAAAGCATGTCTTTCACCCTTGCCGAACTCGCCACAATGATGTTTACCAACGACCAAGCCTCCTCCTTCAGCATCTACGACGTCAACCGCGACACCCTTGTTGATGTGGGCGACGTCAACGCCGTGCTGGAAGTGATTCTCGCCAGCGGCACAGACTCCTCTATGGACGTCAACAACGACAAAGCCGTTGACGTGGGCGACGTCAATGCCATCCTGAGCAACATCTTGAGCAATTAGCATGTAGGCGTCAGCGGTTGGCCATGCCGCGCGCCCCCGCGCCGGCCTCTAACGACTAACGACTATTGACCGCCCTGAACGACATAGTGGCAGCCATGCGCCCCATCACTCTGGAGCAGATGAGTGGCGTGAAGTTGATGAACCGCACCGACACCAAATTTGTCACCACCGAGCCCATGCTGCTGCGGCTGCTGGAACTCGCCGGAGACAGTTACCGCGTGCAGGACATCGGCGGCGAGCGTGCGGCACAATACCACACGCTCTACTACGACACACGGTCGATGGAAATGTATCTGATGCACCTGCATGGCCACACCGGCAGGCAGAAAATACGCATCCGCTCCTATCTCGGTTCCAACTTGAGTTTCCTCGAGGTGAAAACCAAGAACAACCACGGCCGCACCAAAAAGAAACGCGTCGCGCTCGACTTTGGCTCCGTCACACGGGCCATCAATGGAGGACAGGGATGGATGGATCTCGTCACAAGTCAGCGCCAGTGGGTAGACGGCCACTTGAGTTACGGCACCGGTGGACTCGTGCCGCGCCTCGAGAACAACTTCGAGCGACTCACTCTGGTCAACGAGGCGATGACCGAGCGGCTCACCATCGACCGCCTGCTGCGCTTCCACAACCGCGACACCGGCCGAGACATCGACCTCACCGGCCTCGTCATCATCGAACTAAAACGCGACGGGTTGCAACCATCGCCCGTGACAGCCATGCTGCGCCAACTGCGCATTATGCCACACGGTTTCTCAAAATACTGCATGGGCACAGCATTGACCAATCCCGATGTGCCGCGGGGCCGTTTCAAAGAGCGACTCCACAGCATCAAACGCATTCTAGCAAGGCAAGCACTAATTTCTTGACACGAATTACCATGAATTAATCATAAAATTATCAACTCGTTTATTCGACCACTCGAAAAAAAATTATGATAATTCATGTTTACTACTCTATGTTATGGACGCATTACTTGACTTCTCAATCTCCCCGGGCTTCATCGAGTTGCTTATTCGTTTCTTGATCAGCACGGCTTTCGCGTGGTTAATCGTCGACCGGCTATACTTCGCCAAAAGCCACCGGCGCGACTTCTACTTCACGTTCATGCTCTCGAGCATCGCCATCTTCCTGATTGTGTTCTTCATGATTTTCGTGCTCGAAGACATGAAGACCAAGACGAGCATCGGCATCGGCATCGGCCTCTTCGGTATCTTTTCCATCATGCGTTATCGCACCGACGCGATGCCCGTGCGCGAGATGACCTATCTTTTCCTGCTCGTAGCGCTTGCCGTGGTCAACGCGATTGCCAACACCATGTCGCTTGCCGAACTGCTCATCACAAACGCGATGGTTGTGCTCTGCATCTTCCTGTGTGAGATGCACCTGGGCAAGGAACACTCCAAACTCATCCAGTATGACCGCATTGAACTCATCACTCCAGAGCGAAGAGACGAACTGATCGCCGACCTCGAAAAGCGCACCGGCCTCAAGGTGGAACGCGTCACCATCGGCGCCATCGACTTCCTGCGCGATATGGCCATCGTCAAAATCTTCTATCAACTGCCCGAGGACGAGCATGAAGAAAAAGAAATCAACAACCTGACCAAACTTCCACGACAAGAATGGGAAACAGTAAATTAAAGTATAAAGTGCAAGAACTTTGGCTCCGTTTTGTAACAAAGGAGTTGTGTGCAAAACGGCCATGCCGTTTTGAAACAGCGTGCCTCCTTGTGGCAATCGTGCTGGCGATGCTGCTGGCGGCGCCCGCCGCCGTGGCCGACGACACCGGCCTCGTCGTCGAAGCCGGCGTCTCAAAAAAAATCTCCAAAACAGTGAGCGCGGGACTCGACGCCGAGTTCCGCACCCGCAACGAGTTCCGCACCGTCGACCGCTTCTCCATCGGCGCCGACGTGAGTTACAAGCCGCTGAAGTGGCTCAAAATCTCGGCAGGATATATTCTCATGGTCGACAACAACGGCGAGAATATCTCCTATAACGAGGACGGCTCCTACAACAACTGGCGCCCAAGTTACTATGGCCTGCGCCACCGCTTGAACGTGAGCCTCACCGGAGAATACAAGCCACACAAGCGAGTCAAAATTTCCCTGCGTGAGCGCTACCAGTACACCCACCGCGGCACTCACGACACGCGCCGCTACGACTTCGACAACGAGTGGTGGGAAGACGTCACAGTCAAGGCGCGCGACAGGCACATGTTGCGCAGCCGACTGCAAGTGGAATGGGACATCCCAAAGTGTAAATTTGACCCCTTTGCCAGCGTCGAAATATTCAACGACCGATATTTCGACAAGGCCAGGTTCACTTTGGGCGGAGAAATCTCCATTAATAAGACCCACACCTTTGGAGCCTACTACCGCTACCAACTCATCGGTGCCCAAGAGGACGAGGAGCCAAACTTCCACTACTTCGGCCTGACTTATAAATTCAAGTTCTAATAACAGGTTGACCATGCCGCGCGCCCTCGCGCCGGCCGATAAAGGTTGACCATGCCGCGCGCCCTCGCGCCGGCCGATAATAAAATTTCTTCGAAAATGATAAAAAGATTTCTATATATAGCGGCATGCGCCGTGGTACTTGCCGGTTGCGTCAAGGACGACACCGACTTCGGCAGCCTCGTGCCCGCCGACCCCGGCACCGACCCCGTGCCCATCACTCCAATCAGCATCGAGTTTGACACCTCTGCACTCACCGGCGAGACCGAGACCATCCCCACCGACCCCACCGACGTGACCTACAACGACTACGTAGAGAACGACACGTTTGACCGCACAGTCACAGTCACCTTCAACGGCGAGACAGCCACCGTCACCGGCACACGCACGGGCATCACAGCCACCGTCAGCGGCGCCCATGTGACCGTCAACTGCGCCATCGGACGCATGGCCATTGTGGCCTCGGGCACGAGCACTGACGGCTCTCTGAAGATTTACAGCGAGCACAAGTTTAAACTGACTCTTGACGGCCTCACGCTCACCAACCCCACGGGTCCTGCCATCAACAACCAATGCGGCAAGACGCTCTACCTTGTGCTGGGTGACGGCACCACCAATAGCCTGGCCGACGGCGAGACCTATGCCACACCCGAGTTGGCCGACGAGCAGGCCAAGGGAACCCTCTTCAGCGAGGGACAAATCATCTTTAGCGGTAGCGGCGCGCTAACGGTCAATTCGGTCGGTGCCAAGGCAATCGTCAGCGACGACTACCTGCGCTTCCGCCCAGGCATCAACATCCAAGCCGTCAGCAGCGTGGACCACGCCATCAAGGCCAACGACGGCATCTGGATTGACGGAGGTGTCATTAACGCCTCGACATCGGCCAACGGCGCCAAGGCCATCAAATGTGACTACCGCACCTACGTCAGTGGCGGCCGCACCACGCTCATCACCTCCGGCGCGCCGGTCATCGAGACAATCGACGGTCTGAGCGACACCACCAGTTGCGCCGCCATCAAGAGCGACAGCCTGATGACCGTCAGCGGCGGCACACTGCGCCTCAAGAGCATCGGCGAGGGCGGCAAGGGACTCAACACCGGCGATGACCTGGTCATCACCGGCGGCACAGTCCAAGTCGTCACAACAGGCATCAAGGGCCTCTCATCGCCCAAGGGCGTGAAGGCAGACGGCGATTTCACCATCAGCGGCGGCTCATTCTACAGTTATAGCGCCGCCGCCGCACCACTCGAGGCCGCCTCACAAACCATCGCCACCGGCTATACCACCCTCGAGAGCAAACCTCGACGCCTCATCATCGAGTATTAGCGTTGAGGGTTGAGAGGTTGAGGGTTGAGGGTTGAGCCTCGCGCTATCGCGCTCGGGAATAAATGTAGGGCCTGGCCGTTCCTCGCGCTATCGCGCTCGGCGATAAATGTAGGGCCTGGCCGCCCCAGAGCAAATCCATTATCCCCGAGCGCGATAGCGCGAGGCTCAACCCCTCAACCCCTCAACGCTCAACCTCTCTTTTAACCAGTCAAAGCAATGTTCAACAAGCAGGAATACAGCATATACGCGGTCGTGTGGATTATCATTTTCCTCGCGCCCGTGTTGGGACACTTTGTGTTCACTTCGGTACAGAGCGTGCCATTCGACTGGCATGACGTGTGGCGCATCTGGGGCGCGCTCGCGCTCTATCTGGTGGTCTTTATTATCCATGACCTGCTCGTGGCCCCACTATTGGCCCGGTACGGTAAAAAACAACTTTATGTCGTTGCCACATTAGCCCTGGTTACCGCCGGCTTTGCCTATAATTTCAGCCATCGCCCCGACAGGCAGGGGCCGCCACTGAGCCGCACCGAGAGACGCAGCACCACCGGTCTGCCACCGCGGCCGCCACTGGGCATGCACGAAATAATGTCACTGGCGATGCTTGTCACCACCATCGGCGCGAACATCGGCCTCAAACTTTTCTTCAAGAGCCAACTTGAGCAACAGCGCATCGACCGCGAGCGAACCGCCCACCTCCAACAAGAGTTGGAGTACCTGCGCTATCAGGTCAACCCACACTTCTTGATGAACACTCTCAACAACATCCACGCCCTGGTCGACATCGACCCCGCGCGAGCCAAGCAGAGCGTGGTGGAATTGAGCAAAATGCTGCGATACGTACTCTATGGCACCGACACGCGCGCCATCTCGCTCGAAGAGGGTTTCCGCTTCCTCACCCACTACCTTGACCTGATGCGGCTGCGGCACGATGAGAACAAAGTGAATATCACCCTCGACGTGCCGGACCCGTTGCCCAACGTGTGGATGCCGCCACTGCTGCTAATCCCGTTTATCGAGAACGCCTTTGTGCACGGCATCAGTTACAATAGCGACTCGTTTATACACGCCTCGCTCAACGTGAGCGACGGCATGATACACTTCAACTGCCGCAACAGCATCCCCGCCGTGCCGCGCGACAAGCACGGCCGCGGCGGCATCGGCGTCACCAACGTCACGCGTCGCCTCGATTTGCTCTTCGGCAAAGACAACTACACCCTCTCCATCGGCCCGGACCCCACAGCCCCGGTGCCCACCTACGACGTCTCCCTCTCATTCCCAGCCTCCGAGTCCTAAAACGCTTGTAAAAATATTAATTATCTCCCGCGAATTTCCGGAGATTTTCGTGAGGATACCAAGGGTTGCAGATTTTAGTGGCATTATACTTGCATATTCCATCAAATTGACGTAAATTTGCAGCCGTAATGACGCAAATATATTAAAAATATGGGACAAGTATCAATGACAGTCCGTGTGGACTCAAATCAGAAAATACTCTTTGACCGACTCTGCTCAGAGTTCGGCATGAGCGCCAACACCGCTATGAACATCTTCGTAAACGCAGTGGTGAGAACTCGCCGTATCCCATTTGAAATCAGTGCACCTCTTGAAGAGAAACCTGTTGACGGGCTTACCGCTTTCTATGCTTTGCGTACTGAAGCACAACGGAATGGTGTTGCCGATATGACGCTTGACGAAATCAATGAGGAAATTCGCTTAGCAAGAAGCGAGCGCGACAAACGTAAAGGTTTATGAAGACATATCACGCAGTAATTGACACTAATGTTATCGTTGCAGCATTGCTCACTACCAATCAACAAAGCGCAACTGTCAAGGTAGTTGACGCATTATTGAAGGGCATAGTAAAACCGCTGTATAACGAAGAAATTTTAGCGGAATACGATGATGTTTTAAGGAGAGCAAAATTTCATTTTACGCCTGCAACGATTGATTACCTGATTAATGAAATAAGACAACGTGGCATAAATGCCGAACGCGTTAACTCTGACGAGTATTTCCCCGACCCCAAAGATGTGGTGTTCTACGAAGTCGCACTATCCAAAGACGATGCCTATCTGGTCACAGGAAACGTCAAGCATTTTCCTCACACCACTATCGTGGTCACCCCTACCGAAATGATGGCAATATTGGCTGCCGATGATGAGGAAGATCCAACAATAAAAGGCTAAAAATTTGATGTGTAAGATGTAATACTTTTTTGCTGTGGACCATTGCTAATTATTTATTGCAGAATTTTTTGTAACTTTGGTGCAAATTTCAGCATGCATTGACAATGGAGATTAGCCAACCGATGCCTTACCATACGCCGGCGCTACCCGGTGCCGTGCTCGCCGGTCTTGACATCAAGGCCGACGGAACCTACGTCGACGTCACCTACGGCGGCGGCGGACACTCACGCCTCATCCTCAACCGGCTCGGATCCAACGGACGCCTCTTTGGCCTCGACCAAGACATCGATGCCTTGTCCAACGCCATCGAGGATCCGCGCTTCACCTTTGTCCACAGTAACTTCGCCTACGTGGCCAACTTCATGCGCTATCACGGTGTGGAGAGGGTGGACGGACTGCTGGCCGACCTGGGCGTGTCGTTCCACCACTTCGACGAGGCCGAGCGTGGTTTCTCGTTTCGCAGCGACGGACCGCTGGACATGCGCATGAATCGGCGAGCAAGCCTCACCGCAGCCACACTGCTGGCCACAGAGAGCGAGCAACGCCTGGCCGACATCTTCTACCTCTACGGCGAACTGCGGCAAGCGCGACGACTCGCCGCGGCCATCGTGCGTGCCCGCGAGCAGGAACCCATCACAACCACCGCGCGCCTGCTCAGCATCGTCAAGCCACTGGTCAAACCTGCCGCCGAAAAGAAAGAACTCGCGCAGATCTTTCAAGCCCTCCGCATCGAGGTCAACGGCGAAATTGACGTGCTCAAGCGACTGCTGCAAGCCTCAGTGACGCTGCTGCGACCAGGCGGCAGACTCTGTGTGATTACCTATCACTCGCTCGAAGACCGGTTGGTCAAGAACTTTATCCGCACCGGCAACGTGGACGGACGACTCGACAAAGACTTCTACGGCAACGTCAACGCCCCGCTGCGCGCCGTGGGACGCGTCATCACGCCAGACGACGACGAGGTGGCCGCCAACCCGCGCTCACGCAGCGCAAAACTGCGCGTGGCCGAGGCAACCGGCAACACCCTCCCATCCCGATTTTTAACATGAATTACCATTAATTATCCATTAATAGAAAGCCTCCCGTGAATTTCCGTGAAATAACGTGAATTATAATATTTTACGGAAATTCACGGAAATTCACGGGAGATAATAATAATTTATGATTAATTCATGGCAATTCGTGTTTATATATTTCCTAAATTAGCATGTAATGGAGAAGTTTGAGAAAAAATATTACCGCATCGGTGATGTGGCCGAACTGCTGGGAATTCCCGAGTCGACACTGCGCTATTGGGAGACCCAGTTCACTATCGTCAAGCCCAAGCGCAACGCCCGCAACGTGCGCTTCTATACGCCGTCTGACATCGAAGTAATCCGCAAAATCTATTACCTCGTCAAGGAAAAAGGCCTCAAACTCGATGCCGCCCAGGCCCAGTTGCGCGTCAACCGCGAGGGCATCGACAAGCGATTTGAGGTCATCGACCGCCTCAAGGCCATCCGCAGCGACCTCAAACAGTTGCTCACAGCCCTCGACGACCTCCCCACGTAACAGTCACAATATCATTTCCTACGCAACCAGACCGCGAAAAAACTATCATATACCACATATCCTTCGGTAGTCTTGCAAACAAGTTGCCGCTGCTCCAGCCATCCTCCTGCCCCGTATAAACGGGGTCAGGATGGATTGGCCGGGGATTGAGTTATAGAATGGATAATTTTCACAAATCATCAAAGAGGGTGGGGCGTTCGAGCAGTTGGAAGGTGCGGCGATGGTGAGGCGTGGTGCCCAGGCGGCGAATAGCATCGCGATGCGCAGCCGTGGGATAGCCTTTGTTACCCGCCCAGCCATAGCCCGGCCAAAGGCTGTCTAACTCTCGCATCAACTCGTCACGGTGGGTCTTGGCGAGCACACTGGCCGCCGCGATGCTCATCATCGTAGCGTCGCCCTTGATAATAGTGGTATGGGGCACGCCACCATAAGGGCGAAACCTGTTGCCGTCCACCAAGATATGCTCGGGGCGCACATCGAGCGCGTCAAGCGCGCGGTGCATCGCCAAGATGGAGGCGGCAAGAATGTTGAGGTGGTCAATCTCGGCCGCACTCACCATCGCCACAGCCCATGCCACAGCCTCCCGCTCGATAACGGGACGCAGCCGCTCACGCGCACGTTCGGTGAGTTGCTTGCTGTCGTTGAGTTCGGGGCACACAAAGTCCGGAGGCAGGATCACGGCAGCGGCCGTTACCGGTCCGGCGAGGCAGCCGCGGCCGGCCTCGTCACAGCCGGCCTCAACAAGCCCCTCAACAAGAAAAGCCTTCAACGCCATAGTCTTTCTTTTTGATACAAGACTTTGTCTTGCAATACACGGCCTAGAAACTGTATCATAATTGGCGCACGCGTTGCGTGCGGAAATCTTTCAAAAATCTTTCAAAATATCACATCTATTAAATAATTATAAATGAGGAAATTAATTATTTGATTTTATTTTAGATTTTGAAAGATTTCCCGCCCGTTAGGGCGGCCTAATTCCAAAATATGAATTATGATACAGTTTCTATATAAATTACGTCCTTTGGACTAATTCTATTTCAAAGTCGAGAGAAAGGCCACAAGGGCGCGGGTGGCGCGGCCACGGTGGCTGATGGCGCCCTTCTCGTCGGCATCCATCTGGGCAAACGTGCGGCCGTCGCTCTCGTCGGGCAGGAAGATGCTGTCGTAGCCAAAGCCGCCCGTGCCATGCCGCTCGGTGAGGATGCGCCCAAACACCTGCCCCTTGAACGTGTGCAGTTCGCCGCCCATTATCAAGGCAATCACCGTGGTGAAGTGAGCACTGCGATTTTCCACGCCCTGCAACTCGCCGAGCACCTTGTTGATATTGGCCTCGCTATCGTGGCCATCGGTGGCATAGCGCGCGCTGTGCACGCCCGGACGGCCGTCCAGCGCGTCAATCTCCAGGCCGGTGTCGTCGCTGAAGCAGTCCACGCCATAGTGGTCATGAACCCACTGCGCCTTCATCACAGCGTTGCCCTCGAGCGTGTCGGCCGTCTCGGGAATATCCTCATGACAGCCCAACTCGGCCAAACTGATAATCTCATAGTTGTCACCCACAATCTTGCGCATCTCGTCGAGTTTGTGGGCATTGTTGGTAGCAAAAACAATTCGTTTCATTTTTTGAAAGGTTTAGGGGTTGATGGGTTTAGAGGTTGAGAGGCCATACACCACAGCATACGGCACCAGGCGATGGCATAGAGGTAAACGTTGACAAACCATGCGTCGTTCACCAAATGGTGTACTTTGGACGGCACGAGGGCATCGATAGGGATGACGCCGAAGAAAATGAGCATGCCCCAAAGCAACACCCGGTCCAACACGGTGTGCCGCTCTTGCAGGCTATACCATAGCATATAACCGGCCAAAGAGATGATATAAGTGTGGGTCTCGGATGAGTCACCAAAGACGATAATCCACCCCATGAGCACGGCCAGCACTGTGGCACGCCACGTGAAGTCATTCCAACGCTTATGGCGCAGGAAGAAAATCGCGATTACCACAGCCACGGTCACTATCTGCACAAGGCGGTAGTGGTCCAGCAGATAACACAGTGGCCAAGCATACAGCAACGAGGCAAACGTGGCGGCACTCTGGTGCTGCGACAGCATCTCCCACCAGTCCATATAACACGGCAAGAGGCCGGCAAGCCCCACCTTGAGCGCCGGCAGGCAAAGCAATGCCAGTCCGGCAACGACCGCCAAGCAGAGGTTGCGCCACACCTTGGGATAGCAGAACAGCAGCAACAACTGCACAACGCCGTAAACCTTGGTGGTGGCCGACACCATGATGAGCAGCACCGCCCAGCCACTCTTGCCACGTTCCATGAGCGAATAGGCAAACAGGAACACGTAGGCCACCACAATGTTGAACTGGAAGCAAAACACACTCTGCTCCAAAATCAACAGCAAGAAGAGGTAAATTCTCACCTTCCACGCGTCATAACGCGACGGCAGCGTGAACACGGCCGTGGTGAATAGTGCCACATTGGTCAGGTTCCACACAAACGGCCCGAGCCACTTGGGCAGCAGCGCGAACGGCAGATACAGCACCGAAAACACCGGCGTGTAGAGAAAAAAACGGCCGTGGTCGTCCACAAACCGCTGGGTATAAGGGCTCACGCCGTTCCAGAAGTCGAGCGTCGAGTCGGTGAACACCAAGTAGTTAGCGTATCGCAGGCGGAAAGTCTCGAGTGCCGTGGCCACGATAGCCACCACCACCGCTAGCGCCACAGAGGCCGCCCGTGGGTTCCGTTTTATCAATTCACAATTCATAATTAATTGACATGATCGCGGGTGCCGTTGTAGGAATTGATGAAATAACCGGGACGGCTCTTCACCTCGTTGAACACACGTCCCAGATATTCGCCGATGATGCCCAGGCTGAGCAGTTGCACTCCACCCAGGAAGAGCACTGTCACCATAATCGTGGGATAGCCCTGCACCGGCTCGCCGTAGACATTGGTCACCACAACGATATAAATCAGATAGATAAACGCCACCAGCGACACCAGCAAGCCCATTACCGAGGCCATGCGCAGCGGCGCGGTGGTGTAGGACGTGAAGCCGTTCAGCGCCAGGTTCAACAGTGCCATCAGGCTCCACTTTGACTTGCCTTGCTGCCGTTGCTGCTGCTCATAGGTAATGCCCTTTTTGTGGAAGCCAATCCACGAGTACATTCCCTTGGTGTTACGCTCCACCTCACGCATGCTGCGCAACGCGTCAACACACGAGCGGTCCAGCAGCCTGAAGTCGCCCGTATCGCGCTGGATGGGGATGCTGGTGAACGATTGCAGTAAAGCGTAGTACCACTGTGAGGTCTTGCGCTTGAACCACGACTCGCCGCTACTCTTGCGCGTGGCATACACGTCGTCGTAGCCCTCTTCCCACCAGCGCAACATTTCCGGTATCACGTCTACCGGATGCTGCATGTCGGCGTCCATAATAATCACGCCGTCGCCCGTCGCATAGTCAAAACCGGCCATCATCGCAATCTCCTTGCCGTAGTTGCGCGAGAGGTCCACATAACTGTAGCGCGGATCCTCGTTGTGAAGTCTTATCATCTGCTGTAACGTGTTGTCGGTGCTGCCGTCGTTCACCAGCAGGAATTCCCACTCGTAATCAGGGTTGTCGCGCAGCACACGATCCATACACTCCTTGAGCCGATCCATCGATGCCTCCTCGTTATAAGCCGGCAGGATTATTGTTACTTTCTTCACTTGATCAATTATTAGAGAGTGAACCCACGTAGTCGGTGAACGTGGAAAATTGGGCACCATCGGCCTTAAACATATTGATGAGGGCCGCAAGGCGCCGCGCCATTTCCTCGCCGCTATTGCGGGTGACGGTGTAAGGCAGCCGCCACTCGGGATGGTCGCCCAGGGCAAAGAACTCCCACGGATGGAAGTATGTCACAAACAGGCCGTCGTGGCGATGAGTCCACCGGCACAACCGCCGATAAAGCCACTGCGGATAATGATGGCACGCCAACCAAAACACCGGCAGCCGCAGCCACGGACTCACCGAGGCCGGAATCTGCAGCACGTCCCCCTCCATAAACGGAACACGCGGCACATCAAGGTGCATATAGCGACCGGGGATAAACGTGGGGTGTAAGGACGAGTTGTAGGTATATCCGGCGCGAGCCAGTTCATCGCCGTCCACGGCAAACATACGCGGTTGGCGGTAACCGTTCACCTTCACACCGGTCAAGCGCTCCAGTTCGGGCTTTGAAACGGCCACATCGCTCGGCTGCGGCCGGGTGTGGTCCACACCGTGGCTCGCCACCTCGTGTCCCTCGGCCACGATGCGCCGCATCACCTGTGGCGCATGGGTGGCAAAGGTCACCGTGCAGAAAAATGTCGCCTTCACGTCGGCCTCACGCAGGATGTCGAGAATGCGCGTCGTGCCGGCAACCGACACCGCCATCGCCTCGTCAAGCGGAATGTCGACGCCATGCTCGCGCGGCACGTCAAATTCCTCGGTATCGAAACTCAGCAATACCATTATTTCGATTGGTCGTTAGTCGTTAGAGCGGATAGTTCGGCCGGTGTATAACTAATAACCATTGTGCGGCGGCTTTGGGCTCCCTCAAACATATAGTTCACCCTCACGCCACATTTGATGCACAGTTCCACAAAGCGACCCATCGGGTTGCCCTTCTCGTCAACACTCTTCTTGATGCTTTCGGCCATCGACCGCCGCATCTCGTCGCGCTTTACCGCAATTTGTTTAAAGTCCATCCGGCGCTCGTCCACGCCGTACATATAGTAGAACTCTCGGCCCTCGATATAGTTGCCGGCAAGCAGCAAACCGGGCATTAGTTCCTTAGGGAAGTCTTTAGCCTCGGCCGCTACGAGTTTTTTCAATTCCTGATAGTCGGGATTGGCGGCAAGACTGTCGCGCACGGCCTTCACAGCGGCGCTATCGCGCTCGGCGGCCAGACGCATGCTGTCAATGCGCGCGGCATTGGCTACGCTGTCGCTGTCGGCACTCGCGGCATTGTTGTTACCTGTCACCGGCGCGCCGCCGTTACACGCCGCAAGGGCGGCCACCGCAGCCACCCCAATCATCTTTAAAAATGCACAACGCATAATTTTCCTCACGTAAAATTTCGTAAAACTTATTTATCGTAAATTCACGTAAATAATCGTAAATTATTTATACTCTCAACTAATTACTAATCACTAATTACTAATTACTGATAATACAGTGGAAAAAGTTGACGGCATCCTTCATTGGCTCGGCACACACTGCCACCAGCACACCGTCGGGCGTATAGACAGGGCTGCCCAGCAGGTCAGCCACAGAGTGTCCGCTACCCACGTCAACGAGCAATTTGTTACCCACGCGCTGCACCACATGGGCATCCACGCGCCGGGTGCGGTAACTGTCGTTGCTTCTCACTGTGGATAACAAGTGGACCTTGTCGCCCACGGCAAGCGTCACACTATCGTTGCCACCGATGTCGAGCAGTCCCCCACCCGGCAAGTCAAACACCGGCACACTGGCCGGCGTGACGCCGCTCTTGAGTTTGACCTTCACCAGTGGCAAGCCCTTGCCGTCGTCAATCACGGTGCAGGGAATAGTGTCGGCTCCCGTCGGGTCGAGCGCCGTGTTCACCAGACGCGCCGTCACGTGGCTCACGCAGTCAAATTTCACTTGAGCCGGATCAAGCGCCTTGAGGCGGGCCAACGCCTCTCGCGCACCGCGGATGTCGGCCATCAAGTCGCGCTGACGTTGCTTGATGCGCTCTTCCAAGCCCTGCACGCGCTCCACGATGGAGTCATTCTTGTCGATATAATAGTTATCGTTGATTGAGTCCTCCAGAGCGCGATAGGCGCCGGCACGACCGCGCTGCTCGGTCTCGATCCACGTCGAGAGCCGGTCAATGAGATCCTGCACTTTCATCGGCTTCTCGCCGGCAGTGGCAAGTTGCGGCATAGCCACAGAGCGCGTGGTGACAAACAGGCCGCTATCGCTCACCGCCGCGGCAACACCGGTGATGGTTTGCATAACGATGCTGTCCTTTGAAAACGTCAAGTTCTCAAACGCGTCGGCACCAACACCGCTAAAGTAGAGTGTCTGTCCGTCGGGCATCTGCAGCCGGTAATAATAATTGTTGGCCAGCACCACCACACCGCCGGTGAGCGCCTCCAAGCGTTGCCCCGGATTGAGCAGCCGGTCAATCGGCTCCTTAAATCTCAGATACCCGTAGGCGCCGCCGCCAAGCACACCCAGCAGCAATATTGTATAAAAAATCTTCTTAAACATTTATCTGAAAAGAAAATAGTCTACACATCTAAAATCTAAAATCTAAAATCTAAAACCGTCATTTGACGAGGAAACGACTATTGACGTAGGCCATAAACGCGTCTTTATACAAGTCGCCGATGGGCAGTGGCGTTTGATTGTCATCGCCTTGCAGCAGCACGCTGTTGCGCGACACTTCGGCAATTTTGTGCAGGTTGACGATATAACTGCGATGAATGCGCATAAAATTGCAGCCACTCAGGCGCTCCTCTATTTTTTTCATGCTCATCAGCACCGTCAACGCGCGTTTGTGCTCGTCGGTGTAGATTTTCAAATACTCGCTCATCGCCTCTATATAGCGGATGCTCTGCAATGACAATTTGATTATCTTATAGTCGGCCTTGACAAAGAGGTCACCGTCAGTTTCATTGGCCGCCTTGTGAAGCAACTCAACCTGGTGTGACACTTTCTCGACGGCACGCTTGAAGTCGTTTAAGTCAAACGGTTTCAAGAGGTAGTCCATGGCTCCGGCCTTAAACCCGTCAATGGCATATTGGTCATAGGCGGTGGTAAACACCACAATGGGCTTGACAGGCAGGCTCTGCACAAACGACAGCCCGTCCTGGTCCGGCATATTGATGTCGACAAAAATCACGTCAACGTCATTGTCGGCAAGCACACGCGTTGCCTCGGCGGCACTGCTGCAGGCAGCCACCAGTTCGATGCCCGGCACCTGTGCCACATAGTTCTTTATTTGCAACAGAGCCAACGGCTCGTCGTCAATAGCAACACACTTTAGCATAGTCGTTAGTCGTTAGTTAATAGTCAATAATGGAAACTGCTACCGCCCAAGAACTCACGCAGCAGGCTCGTGCTGGGGATCTCCTTCTCGTCGAGCGGCTCAAAGTAACTCAAGAATTTCAGCAACCGGTAGGCCTCACTGTATTCGGGCGAGTTGACCGGCACCTGACGCAAAATTGGCTCGGCATAGTTTTTCATCACCGACAATTCAAAGAGCAAACTCGAGTTGAACATGGCGTCGGCATTCTCATGGAACGGCATAATCCACTTCTCCTCGCCACGACGCACGCTGGGCCACATCGCGATAGTGGCCTGAGCGCTATGACCACGGTACTTGTAGTCGCGGATAATGCGCCGCAGCAATCGGTTGTCGTAGGTTCCTATCCAATTATGGTCGTCGATGCTGAGCGTGGTGAGCGAACTGACGAACAAACGGAATTTTTGCTCCTCGGGTATCTGGCGCGTCAACTCCGGGTTGAGGCCGTGGATGCCCTCTAATAGCAGAATATCGTTCTTTTCCAAACGCAGTTTGTTGCCGCGATACTCGCGCTCGCCGGTGGTGAAATTATAAGTGGGCAAGGCAACCTCCTCGCCGTCCAGCAAACGCTTGATATCGTTGTTGAACAACTCCAAGTCGAGGGCATAAAGCGACTCGTAGTCATAGTTGCCACTCTCATCCTTAGGCGTCCTGTGACGGTCAACAAAGTAGTTGTCAAGTTCGATAACCTTTGGAATTATATAATTGGTGAGCAACTGGATTGACAAGCGCTTGCTGCTCGTGGTCTTGCCGCTGCTCGACGGGCCGGCAATGAGCACCACGCGGGCTCCACCATTGTGATAACGCTCCGTTATCTCGTCGGCTATCTTGGCAAACATCTTGTTGTGCAACGCCTCGGCAACATTAATGAGCAACGATGCCTGATGGTCATTTATCACCTTGTTGAGTGTGCCCACATCATCCACTCCGATGATGTCGTTAAACTTCACATAGTCGGTAAACGCTTTGAACAACTTTGGCTGCGCCACGGCCTTAGCGGGAACCGACGGATTGCCGCGGTCCGGACCCATCAGCAGCATGCCTTGCTCATACGGCACCAGGTCAAACACCTTGAGATAGGATGTGCTGGGCACCAACGGTCCATAAAAACTGTCGATAACATCGTCAAGTTTGTAATAGGCCGTGTAAAGTTCAGATGTTGTGCTCAACAACCTCACCTTGTCGTTCAAGCCTTGCTTGCGGAACATCTCAATAACATCGGTCGTCAGTCGCTCGCGACGCTGAAACACGATGTCTTTATCGATAATCTCGACCATGCGAGCCTTGATTGCCGAGATTATCTTGGCACTCACCACGGCGCCACCGTTATGCTTAAGGCGACAATAATGGCCATTGCCAATCGAGTGTTCTATCGTCAGCCGCTTGCCGGGATACAGGTCGTTAATGGCTTTGTAGAGCACCATACACAGCGAACGGGTGTACACCCTGTAGCCACTATTGCTTGTGATGTCAAGAAACTCCACCTGCCGCGGACCGTAAATCTTATAATGCAAGTCCTCGTTGCAGTTGTTAACGTAGGCACACAAGGCCGTGAACCCTAAGCGCTGCTTGATTGTATCAAACACGTTTAGCAGCATCTCACCACCGTCAACGTCTATATACTCACCGGTGTTTTTGCAATATATCTGCAATTGGTCGTCAGTCATATCAGAAAAGAGGAAGTATCCAGAAAAATATAATAATGAATATAGAGCCAACAATGCCGGCAATGCGGCGGAACTCATCACTCGGCGCGCGGCCGGTCACCATCTCGTAGGCGATAAACAGTGCCTGCCCACCGTCCAACGGATAGACGGGAATAAGGTTGAGCAGCGCGAGCATAAACGATATATACCCCACATTGAGCAGCAGTGCAGGCAGGGGAAGCCCAATCAGCCACCACAGGAGCACGGCCAACGCCGTGACAAGGTTGAACACGATGCCGCCAAGCGAAATCAATAATCGCTGCCACGGCGCCTTGCTCGACAAACTCAACGGCGAATATGGCCCGGCGTCATAAAACTGCGTCACACCGCCAAGAGGCAGCAAGCCAAGCACCCAACGCGTGCGGCGCCACGAGTCAACAGGCGTCGTGGAGTCTGTCTCCGGCTCGTATGTCACAAGCGGGAAAAAGAATACCTGCACCTCGAGTACCCTCACGCCCATCGCCTTGGCGATGAAGTAGTGCCCAAACTCATGAATAAACACTACCACCGCCAGTGCCACTATCGACATCAAACTCCACATAATCCGTTATTGGTTTAGAGGTTGAGAGTTGAGGGGTTGAGCCTTGCGCTATCGCGCTCGGGGATAATTGATTTGTCTCCGGAACGGCCAGACCCTACATTTATTCCCATTCGCGATAGCAAATGGCTCAACCTCTCAACGCTCAACCTCTCAACTTTTCAGAGCAGTGACTTCACACAAGCCTCAACCTCGGCGATAGGTGCCGTGGGCTCAAAGCGAGCCACCACCTTGCCCTCGCGATTAATAACAAACTTGGTGAAGTTCCACTTGATGTCGGGCTTGGAAGCATAGTCCGGGTCGGCCTTGGCCATCATCTCGGCCAGCAACTTGCCGATGGGGTGCTCCAGATTGAAACCCTCAAAGCCCTTCTCACTCTTGAGATAAGCAAACAGGGGCGACTCGTTCTCACCATTGACATCTACCTTCTTCATCTGCGGGAACTCGGTGCCGTAGTTCAACTGGCAGAAACTGTGAATTTCCTCATCACTGCCCGGAGCCTGGTTGCCAAACTGGTTGCACGGGAAATCAAGAATCTCAAGGCCCTGCTCTTTATACTGTTTGTAGAGAGCCTCCAATTCCTCATATTGCGGAGTGAAGCCGCAGCGAGTTGCAGTGTTCACTATCAGCAGCACCTTGCCGCCGTATGCCTCACCCAGGTTCACCTCGTTGCCCTTGCGGTCAAGCACGGTAAAACCGTACACATTCTCTTGTGCCATAATCGTCGTAATTGATAATATAAAAGTTAATAAAAATAATATTCTTCGTCCCATCTAACATCTAAAATCTAACATCTAAAATCTAATTACTCAACTCCAACATCCTGCGGATGGGCACCACAGCGCGGCGCGCCACCTCCTGATCAACCTCGATTGCCGGAGCCATATACAGCAACGAGTTGTAAAGTTTCTCGAGCGTAATCATCTTCATAAAGTTGCACTCGTTGCAAGCACACGTGCCGTCCTCGGGAGGTGCGGCGATAAACGTCTTGTTCGGGCAGCGACGACGCAACTCGTGCATAATGCCACTCTCGGTTGCCACAATAAACTCGTCTGCCTCGTCACTAACGGCAAATTCCAGCAACGCCTGCGTCGAGCCTACCTTATTGGCTAACAACCGCACCGGCCGCGGACACTCGGGGTGTACCAATATCTTGGCAAACGGATGCTCTCGCTTGAGTTCCAGCAAGCGCTGCAGCGAGAACTGCTCGTGCACATGGCACGCACCATCCCAAATCAACATCTCGCGACCGGTTGTCGCGGCTATATAATTGCCCAAATTGCGGTCCGGACCGAAAATTATTTTCTCGTCCTTTGGCAAACTGTTCACTATCTTCAACGCGTTGCTGCTCGTCACTAAAATGTCGGTCACCGCCTTTACAGCCGCGCTCGTGTTGACGTAACTGATCACAGTGTGGCCCGGATGACTTGCCACAAAAGCAGCAAACTCGTCGGCCGGACAACTGTCGGCAAGCGAACAGCCGGCATTCACGTCAGGCACAATCACCGTCTTGTCCGGGCACAATATCTTGGCCGTCTCGCCCATAAAATGCACACCACACAGCACAATCACCTTTGCGTCGGTCCGGGCCGCCTTTTGTGCTAACGCCAGGCTGTCGCCAATCTCGTCGGCCAATTCTTGGATTTCAGGACGCTGATAATAATGTGCCATTATCACGGCGCCGCGCTCGCGCTTGAGGCGCGCTATCTCGGCCCGCAGGTCAAGCGACGGGTCCACGGGTGCGTCCACATATCCTTTGTCCACGTTCATATTATTATTATTTGTTTTTTTAATTTTTTAAAAATTAATTTTATATGATAGTTTTTATAGCCTGTGAATTTGTTGAATAACTTTATGTTAAAAAACTTGCATCTTAACTTGTTAAATGATGACAATAATTTATTCACAGGTTATACACAACCTTTATTGTTGTATAACAGCGATGTAGAAATATTATTCACAGCATGTGTACAACTTGCAAAGTTAATAATTTTTTGTCGCATTTCCTCAATTTTGTTGTTAAAAACCCTGCAAAAATCTTCTCGAAAAAAAAATAATAACTTTTTTGGAGTTTCCGTCGGCTTTTTTATATGATTTTTCCGTCGGTTTTTCCAAATAAAGTTATTAATTTTTCTCAACAAGTTTTTCACACGTTTTCCACCACTTTTCCACACATCTATTTTTGAGGAGGATCCTACTACTAACGTTTAAGGTTGGCGGGCACCGCCCCGCCAACTAACGATTATTTAGTGGGCTATCCTACGCTGCCTTCAAGGCTCACTTGCAGCAACCGCTGAGCCTCAACGGCAAACTCCATCGGCAACTTGGCCATCACCTCGCGGGCGTAGCCGCCCACAATCATTCCAATGGCCGTCTCGGTGTCTATGCCGCGCTGGTTGCAGTAGAAAATCTGCTCCTCGTTGATTTTGCTCGTTGTGGCCTCGTGCTCCACGATGCTGCTGTCGTTACCCACGTCTATCACAGGGAAGGTGTGGGCGCCGCTGGTATCGCTCAGCAGCAGGCTGTCGCATTGAGTATAGTTGCGGCAGCCATCGGCCTTGGGCGACACGCGCACCAAGCCGCGGTAACTGTTCTGGCTATGCCCGGCACTGATACCTTTACTCACAATCGTTGAGCGCGACCGTTTGCCCAGATGTATCATCTTGGTGCCGGTGTCGGCCTGCTGCCAGTTGCGCGTCAAAGCCACACTGTAGAATTCACCCACGCTATCATCACCCAACAGCACGCAACTCGGATATTTCCATGTGACAGCGCTGCCGGTTTCTACCTGGGTCCACGACACCTTGCTGCGCTGGCCGCGGCACAGTGCGCGCTTGGTCACCAGATTGTAGATGCCGCCGTTACCGTGCTCGTCACCGGGATACCAGTTCTGCACCGTGCTGTATTTTACCTCGGCGCGCTCCTCAACCACAATCTCCACGATGGCCGCATGCAGCTGATTTTCGTCACGCATCGGCGCAGTGCAACCTTCCAAATATGACACGTAACTGTCGTCGTCGGCAACAATGAGGGTGCGCTCAAACTGGCCGGTTTGGGCCGCGTTGATGCGGAAATAGGTGCTCAGTTCCATCGGGCAGCGCACTCCTTTGGGAATATACACAAACGACCCGTCGCTAAACACAGCGGTGTTCAATGCGGCATAGAAGTTGTCGGTATACGGCACCACCGAACCTAAGTATTTTTTCACCAGATCGGGATAGTCACGCACGGCATCGCTCATCGAGCAGAAGATAACGCCCTGCTCGGCCAGACGCTCGCGATAGGTGGTGCGCACGCTCACGCTGTCCATCACGGCATCTACCGCCATACCGCTCAACTGTTTCTGCTCCTCAAGTGGGATACCTAACTTGTCGAATGTTTTTTTCAGTTCAGGGTCAATCTCGGTGGCCGTCTTCTTTTTTGGCGCGGCAAAGTAACTGATGTCTTGAAAGTCTATTTCAGGCATGGTGATGTGGCCCCACGTGGGTTGCTTGAGCGTCAGCCAATGGCGATAAGCCTTCAGGCGCAGTTCAAGCAGCCACTCGGGCTCACCTTTTAGCGACGAAATGCGGCGAACCACATCCTCGTTCAGCCCTTTGGGGATGACATCGGTGTCGATGTCGGTAACAAAGCCGTAGCGGTATTCGCCGCCAACGGCCTCGTTCAATATGTCGTTGTTGTTATTGTTACTTTTACTCATTAAATTACTCTCAACCAATTACTAATTACTCTTTATCAATTACTTTAATAGAGTCGCTGGGAAGCGTTTCAAAGCCCAGCACGCGTGGCATCAGGTCCAGTGTCATCTCGTAGGGCTTATTGTCGAGCGCGTGACGGGTTCTGAACGTCTCGGCATCGGGTTTCCAAGCCATCAGCAGATTCATAATGATGCTGAGCAGGAAAGTATATTTAAAGACAAACAGCGCGGCACCGCCGGCGCGGTCCAGACAACCCATGCCGGTGGCTTTCACCAATCCGCGCAGCAACCTTGACAGCAACCGTAACCCCAAGGTTACAACCAGGAAAAAAATGCTCAGCGCAACGGCCTTGGTCGTGATTGACGCCATCGGCCAATTGGCCGCCTCGGAATTGAGGTGGATAAACAGGTCGGTAATCACATCGCCAAAAAAGAGGCTCACCACGATACCTATCACCCAACTCAACAGCGAAGCCGTCTGTTTTATCAATCCCTTGCTGGCGCCAACAACCAGGGCCGCCAGCACTATTATAAGCAAAATTGTGTCAAATAATGTCATCAGTCAAATAATTTGGTGCAAAATTACTACTTTTCGCCCGATAATTATAATCATTTGCCAAATTATCCGTTTTTTATGAAAGGTTTACCGTTCACCGTTGACCGAAACGGCGCGTACGGTCAACCTTTCATAAAATAAAAATTGATGAAACCAGAAGTAGCAATTATAGCCGCAGTAGCCGACGACGGTGCCATCGGTCGTGACGGCTCCCTTTTGTGCCACCTGCCTGAAGACCTGCGCCGTTTCAAGGCCATCACCATGGGCCACACGGTCGTCATGGGGCGGCGCACCTTTGAGTCGCTGCCCAAGGGGCCGCTGCCCGGACGCGAGAATATTGTCGTCACTCGCAACGAGACCTATGACCCCGGCTACGACGGAGTGCGCGTGGCCCACAGCCTCGAGCAGGCCATGACTATGGCCACAATGCCCTCGCCGGTCATGGTCATCGGCGGCGGCGAGATTTACCGTCAGGCGCTGCCAATGGCCTCCACGCTCCACCTCACCCGCATTCACGCCACCTTTCCCGATGCCGACACTTGGTTTCCCGAGATTGACCCCAACGAGTGGCAGATTGTAGGCCAAGCCGTTAACAACGTGGAACAAGGCGTCGACTATGAGTTTGTCACCCTCGAGCGCAAAGAAACTAAAGTTCCCATTGTAGGGCCTGGCCTTGGCCTGGCCGCCCAGGGCGAGGCTCCACGCTACCTCATCCTTGCCGGCGAAGCAAGCGGCGACCTCCACGGCTCACACCTCATCGCCGAACTGCGACGGCTGCAGCCGGAGGCACAAGTGCGCTTCTTCGGAGGCGACATGATGGCCGCCGCCGCCGGCCGAAACCCGGAGGTGCATTACCGCGACATGGCCTTCATGGGCTTCGTCGAGGTGATAAAACACCTGCCGGCAATCCTCGGCTTCATGCGTACCGCAAAAAAAATCATCGACGACTGGCAGCCCACGGCTGTCATCCTCATCGACTACCCGTCGTTCAATCTCAAGATTGCCAAACACGCCGCCGGCCGCGGTATCCCGGTCCACTACTTCATCTCGCCCAAAGTGTGGGTGTGGAAGCAGTGGCGCGTCAAGGACATCAAGCGCTACGTCAAGGCTGTTTATTGCATTCTGCCCTTTGAGCCGGAGTTCTATCGCGGTAAAGGCTACGGCGGCGCCACCTACGTTGGCAACCCGACTGTAGCCGAGGTAGAGCAGGCCGTCGCCGCGATGCCCACGCGCGACGAGTTTTGCGCCACCCACGGTCTTGACCCGGCCAAACCCATCATCGCCATCTTACCCGGCTCCCGCCTCAAAGAAATCCGCGACAACCTGCCGTCAATGCTCCAAGCCGCCGCGAGGCACCCCGACTGCCAAGCCGTCATCGCCGCCGCGCCGAGCGTCGACCGCGACATCTATCGCGACATCCTCAATAATGTAGCGCCCGGCCTTGGTCTGGCCGTCCCTATTGTAGGAGGATTGACTTTCACTCTCGTCCGCCACGCCCGTGTGGCTCTCGTCACCAGCGGCACCGCCACCCTTGAGACGGCGCTGCTCGGCACACCGCAGGTGGCCTGCTACCGCATGGACGCCAGCCGCGTCGCCTACTGGTTCTATAGCAAACTGCTCAGCGGCAAGTATGTCACCCTGCCAAACCTCATCGCCGACGAGCCCATTATTCCCGAACTGCTGATGCACCACTGCACCGTCGACGCCATCGACGACCACCTCACCGCCCTGCTACTCGATGGCCCCGACCGCAGTGCCCAACTAGACGGCTACGCCCGCGTCGCCGCACGCCTTACCACCGCCTCCTGCGCCACCACCACAGCCCGCCTACTAACGACTAACGAATAACAACCGGTTGGCCATGCCGCGCCCCCCGGCGCCGGCCCCCTAACAACTAACGACTACATGAAGAAGAAGACGATGGAGGAACTCCACAGGCTCACCGTGGAGCAGAGCCTCGCGGCAGAGAAACTGCCGGTGACTGTTGTGCTGGACGAGGTGCGCAGCGAGATGAACGTGGGCTCGATTTTCCGCACGGCCGATGCGATGGGCATCGAACGCATTGTCTTGTGTGGCATCACGCCCGTGCCGCCGCGTCCCGAAATCCACAAGACCGCTCTCGGCGCCGAAGAAGCGGTGGCGTGGGTCCGCTATGCCACCGCGATTGAGGCGGTGGAAGCGTTGCGGCAAGAGGGCTACGTCATTCTCGCCGTGGAGCAGGTACACGGCAGCGTGAGCCTCGAGCGGTTTGTGCCGCAGCCCGGCGTGCGCTACGCCCTCGTGCTCGGCCATGAGGTGAAAGGCGTCAGCCAAGCCGTGGTCGATGCCGCCGACGCGTGCCTCGAACTGCCGCAGCGCGGCACCAAGCACTCCATGAACGTGGCCTGCACCGCCGCCATCGTCATGTGGCATTTCGCCACATCCAACATCTAACGTTAATGGTGGACGGGCACCGCCCCGCCCACTAACGACCGTTTGCAGCCACCCCGTGGCTGCCATCTAACATCTAACATCTAACATCTAACATCTAACATCTAACATCTAACATCTAACATCTAACATCTGCTATGCTTGAAACAACTTTACCCGGCTTGACCAAGTGGCAATTCTATGCCATGGCAACGACCCTCTTTATCGTGGGAGTCGCCTATTGCTGCGTCCAATTCCGCCTCGCCTTCCGCGACACGATTGACGACTGCACGTTCGACCAAAAGACAACTGACCGCAACTCAAAAATCGGTTTGGGACTACTAATCGCGATGGCCTTTATATCCTATTTTTTCCTGCCGTCGCTCTACCACTCCATCATCAACGATGTGTCGGCGTCTGTCGCCGAAACCGTTGTGGACGCCGGCGCGGCCGCCATCACCGGCGGCGACATCGACACGAGTGCCTGCTCTGTCGACCTCAAGGGCCTCATCTGGGGCTGGCCACAAAACAGCGACTTCCAGTTAGCCGTCTATGGTATGCCGCTATGCGCCTTCCTGTTGGGAATGTGCCTCTATATCGGTATGGCGCAGCCCTCGCCGGTGAGTATGGGCAAGAAAGCGCTAAAAGTGTTGCTGCAAGTGGCGTTGCTCGTTGCCCTGCTGTCGTTCAACAACCTGCATTATTTCAACGGCGGCGAACTCGCCCTCGTTGCCGGCAGCATCGCAGCCAGTGTCGTGCTCTACTACGTCACGCGCGCCGATGAGCGAGACCTCGCTAACCCGCCCCAAGCGTTCCTCGACAAATACCAGGACGTCCTGCCCCCTCCCCTGCCCGGCCAAGACGAGTAGTTGCCCATGCCGCGCGCCCCGGTTGTCCATGCCGCGCCCCGGTTGTCCATGCCGCGCGCCCACGCGCCGGCCTTTCACGATTTTTACGTGAAGTTTTACGAAATTTTACGTGAGATATAAGATTGTGTCGGCAAAAAATTGTAATTTTGTGCATTGAAATGCATAAACCTTAACGAAACGATATATCCGCATGAAAGGTATTAATGTCACAAGCGAGATAAAACCGCTACGGAAGGTGTTGCTGCACCGTCCCGGACGCGAGTTGCTCAATTTGACGCCCAACACGCTGGAAGAACTCCTTTTTGATGACATCCCCTATCTCAAGGTTGCCCAAGAGGAGCACGACGCTTTCTCGCAGACGCTGTGCGACAACGGCGTGGAGGTCGTCTATCTGGAGGACTATATGACTCAGGTGCTCGATCTCAATCCGCAGGTGCGCGAGGGCTTCCTGCGACAGTACATTGCCGAGGCCGGAGTGAGAGCAACGCGTTATCACGAGGCAATTTACGACTATTTGAGCGACATCAAGTCAAACAAAGAATTGGTGCTCAAGACGATGGAGGGCATTGCCCTGCACGAGTTGCCGCTTCGCAATCACAACATCCGCAGTTCGCTGGCCGATATGGTCAAGGGCGAGAGCCGCATCGTGGTCAACCCGATGCCTAACCTCTACTTCACGCGCGACCCCTTTGAGAGTATCGGCACCGGTGTGGGCATCAACCGTATGTACTCCACCACGCGCTGTCGCGAGACAATCTATGCCGACTACATCTTCCGCTACCACCCCGACTTTATGGAGGTGGAGCATTACTACGACCGCACCCGCCCCTTCCACATCGAGGGCGGCGATGTGCTCAACCTCAATGAGCACACTCTGGCCGTGGGCATCTCGCAGCGCACCGAGCCCGACGCCATCGAGCGATTGGCAAAAAATATCTTTGCCAACCGCCATGCCACCATCGAGACTATCCTTGCCATACGCATTCCCGAGAGCCGTGCGTTTATGCACCTCGACACCGTTTTCACCCAGGTGGACCACGACAAGTTCATCATGCACCCGGGCATCCTCGGACCGCTTGAAGTCTTCAAAATCACCCCGGGCAAGAACGACGACCGCGTGAAAATCTCGCGGAAGCGTGAGACTCTCGCCGACATCCTCGCCGAGGCCCTCGGCGTGGAGAGCGTCACCCTGATTGAATGTGGAGGCGGCGACCGCATCTCGGCCGAGCGCGAGCAGTGGAACGACGGCTCCAACACCCTCTGTGTAGCCCCGGGCAAGGTGATCGTCTATGAGCGCAACAACGTCACCAACGCCATCCTGCGGGAGCAAGGCATTACCGTGCTCGAAATACCCAGCAGCGAACTCTCGCGCGGCCGCGGCGGTCCCCGCTGCATGAGCATGCCGCTCTGGCGAGACTAGTCCTCCCCCGTCCCCTCCTAAAGGAGGGGAGATGGTTGGCCATGGCGCGCCCCCCGGCGCCGCCCCCAAAAAAAACAACGAAAAACTAAAAACTAACAACGAAAACGAAGATTATGCCAAGAAGTTTAGCGGGAAGAAGTTTCCTGAAGTTACTCGATTTCACAACCGACGAGATTAAATATCTGCTTGAACTCTCCAAGGATTTCAAGCGCATGAAGCGTTCCGGCACGCCCCACAAATGGCTCACCGGCAAGAACATCGTGCTGCTGTTTGAAAAAACGTCGACGCGCACGCGTTGCTCGTTTGAGGTGGCCGGCAACGACCTGGGCCTGGGCGTGACATACCTCGACCCGGGCTCGTCGCAGATGGGCAAGAAGGAGTCGCTCGAGGACACGGCCAAGGTGCTGGGCCGCATGTATGACGGCATCGAGTACCGCGGCTTTGACCAGCAGATTGTCGAGGACCTCGCGCGCTATGCCGGCGTGCCCGTGTGGAACGGCCTCACCACGCAGTTCCACCCCACACAGATGCTCGCCGACGTGCTCACCATCGAGGAGAACTTCGGCCGCTACAAGGGCCTGAAAATGGTCTTTATGGGCGACGCGCGCAACAACGTGGCCAACTCGCTCATGGTCGTCTCGGCCAAACTGGGCATCAACTTTGTGGCCTGCGGCCCGGCAGAGAATATGCCTGACGCCGAACTGGTGGCCACGTGCCGCCGTATTGCCGACCAGAACGGCAGCACTATCACCCTCACCGACAATGTGGAGGAGGGCACGCGTGGCGCTAACGTGATTTATACCGACATCTGGGTGTCGATGGGTGAGCCGGCAGAACTGTGGGAGAAGCGCATCAAGTTGCTCAGCCCCTATCAGGTGAACGAGGCCGTGATGGCCAACGCCGCCCCGGACGCCATCTTCATGCACTGCCTGCCGTCGTTCCACGACCTGGAGACAACCGTCGGCCGCGAGATTTACGAGAAATTCGGCCTCAAAGAGATGGAAGTCGCCGACAGCGTGTTCCGCGGACCGCAGTCGCGCGTCTTTGACGAGGCCGAGAACCGTATGCACACCATCAAAGCCGTCATCTACGCCACCCTCAACTAATTACTAATTACTCAAGTGAACAAAAGAATAGTGATTGCCTTGGGCGGCAACGCCCTGGGCAAGACGCCCGAGGAGCAACTGGCTCTGGTGGACGGCACGGCCTCAACCATCGTCGACCTCGTTGAGGAAGGATATGACGTGGTTATCGGCCACGGCAACGGCCCGCAGGTGGGCATGGTGAACCTCGCCTTTGAGTATGCCGCCGGCCACGGTGGGGGTACTCCGGCAATGCCTTTCCCCGAGTGTGGCGCGATGACGCAAGGCTACATCGGCTACCACCTGCAGCAGGCCGTGACGCGCGAATTGGCGCGGCGCGACATCAACCGCCCGTGTGCCACAGTGGTCACGCAGGTAGTCGTGGACGGTTCCGACGAGGCTTTCCATCATCCCACAAAACCCGTGGGTATGTTCTACAGTAAAGACGAGGCCGAGCGCATCGCCGCCACGACGGGCTACACCTTTGTTGAGGACGCCGGCCGCGGCTACCGCCGCGTGGTGCCATCGCCCATGCCCGTCAAGATTGTGGAACTGCCTGTGGTGGAGCGCCTTGTTGAGGCCGGCACGGTGGTCATCACCGTGGGCGGCGGAGGCATCCCCGTTGTGGAAAATGCGCCGGGCGACTACACCGGCGTGGCGGCCGTTATCGACAAAGACCGCGCCAGCGCGCGCCTCGCCCTCGACCTCGGTGCCGATATGCTTGTTATCCTCACCGCCGTCGAGAAGGTGTCAATCAACTACCGTCAGCCCTCTCAGCGAGACCTCGACCGCCTCAACGCGGCTCAGGCACGCGAGTACATCGCCCAAGGCCATTTCGCCCCCGGCAGTATGTTGCCCAAGATAGAGTCCTGCCTCGACTTTGTTGAGCACAGCCACGGCGGCACCGCCCTCATCACCTCCCTCACCACGGCCCGCGCCGCCCTCCGGGGCCTCACCGGCACCCTAATCGAGGACCGATAATCATACGGCAAAGAAGAAAGACGCTTATTAATTTAATCATAAATATCCATAAATTATCCATGAATTATTTATCATCCGCATTGATAGTCATGGATAATTTATGGATATACATGTTAAAAATCAATTGAAAGGCAAGAAGCAGTACTATTACTACAGCATGGTGTTCTGTACCGAACTTGAACGAGGCCGCTGCCTACTACAGCAGTCCGAATTATTCCGAGTGGTCACAAATATTTGATAATTGAGTCCGTTGCAAAAAGTGAACCTCATACCGCAAGTTGTTTTTAACAAGAAGATTCATTGATATTCATGTTATAATTTTAAGCGACTTTTGCAGTGAATCAGAGTAGCACATTCAGATGATTTTGCCGTCCCACAGCCGCTTGAAAAACATTGACACCGGCCACACCTCTATGCCGTTTACCAAACGTGGCGTCTCCTCAAGGCAGACAAGAATCCGCTTGGCCACCGGATATTCTTCGCCAAAGGCTTTCAATCCCTTGGTATCGTGAGACGACACGCTAACCGTTGATTTCACTTCAATAGCCACCTCGGCATCGCCAATGATGGCGTCAACCTCATATTTGTTGTCCAACGTGTGCCAATAACTAAACCGTTTGAATGGATGCCGGTAGGCCAAAAAAGCCCGCAATTCTTGAATGACAAGGTGCTCAATCGCATGGCCGTATGTGTCGGTGCCCGGCTGCAGTGGGTACCGGTGCAGCAGATGATTTGCAATTGCGACATCAAAATAATAGAATTTTGGCGATTGAATAACACGGCGTTTCACCACACGGGTGAACGATGGCAGGAAAAATCCCAATAACGTGTCCTCAAGTATGGTGAAGTACTCCTTGACTGTCTTTGACGACACGCCGCAGTCTTGGGCGATATTGGTGTAGTTCACAATTTCGCTGTTACTCAGCGCCGCCACTTGCAAGAAACGAGTGAACGCGTCTAAACGCCTCACAATCGCCTCTTCGGCAATCTCTTGCTGGAGGTAATCGCCAATATATGCCCTCAGTCTCATTGCGGGATTTTCCAGCAAATAGTGACGCGGCAGCATTCCGTGATTTAACGCGCGGTTGAGATCGAAATCAGGAATTTCGGCACTGACGAGCGGAAATAACGTCTGGCTCAACGCGCGACCACCCAACAGGTTTGCCCCACTGCGCCGCAACTTGCGGGCACTTGATCCGCTCAGGATGAACCGTAGGCCTTTATTCTCAATCAGCCAATGAACCTCATTTAGCAGCGCGGGCACCATCTGAACCTCATCAATAATGACCAACTCGCCATCGCTGAACATTTCGCACTCTTGGCGTAGCCGCGATGGGTGAAGTTGCAGCGACATCCTCAAGTCGCTCCTTAGCAGGTCATACACTATGGCCTTAGGGAAAAGCATTTTCAGCAATGTGCTCTTTCCGGTTTGCCGCGAGCCCCAGAGAAACAGACTGTCCTCTCTCGCCTCTTCTAAATTTAATATACGCTCAAGCATTGTTCTAATCTTTTTGAGCGCAAAAATAGTTAATAAACTCGAAATGTGCAAGAAAAATGCAGAAAATCTGAAGTGGTACTTCAAAAATTCAGCGAAAATCTGAAGTAGTACTTCAAAATTTCAGCGAAAATATCTCCGATTTTTATGGCATATTTCCCGAAGAATTCTTATCCTAAAATCCGCAACCTTAAATATAGTCACGAGAATTTTTGAGATAAAAATATCGAGTTGTGGAATTCAGGCTTATGTCTAAGAAATCAATCTCCGGTGGTGAGCAGGATTTCGGCAAGAGCGTCGAGGCCGGCCGAGGCGCCGGCGCGAATGTGTTTGTAGCCTAAATTGACGGCCGACGGCACATCGCCCGGGTCGATGACGTAGCGCGCGGCATTCCAGTGTGGCGTATGGAGCAGGTCGGCGGCAGGTGTGACCAGGAGCGACGTGCCGATTACCACAAAAATGTCGGCGCTCTCCACCAGTTCCGTCGCCCGGCGAATGTTCGGCACCGGTTCGCCGAAGAACACCACGTAGGGCCGCAGCCGCGAGCCGTCGGCCGCTTTCTCGTCCATTCCGATAGGCTCCGTCAGCGGCTTAGGGCGGATACAACGCGGGT
>JAFTDD010000015.1 GCA_017454355.1 Muribaculaceae bacterium | reverse complement strand
TCGCGCTTTCCTGAGCCCCAAAGGGCCGATTTTGCGCCGCAAAATCCGGCTGACCTCCCCAGCGGGAAGGCCTGTCCCGTTTTGCGAGTGCAAAGGTACAGCGAATATTTGACATGGCAAAATTTTTCAGCGTTTTTTTGCGATTTTTTTTGAAAAAAAATTTCGGATTTTTTGATGACAAATTGCAACTTGAACAACGACAGCCGTTTAGCCGGCAGAGGCTCTTAACTGGATTTTTTGACTTTTTCAAGAAATCGCCTTCAGAGAGAAAATCGCGGCGGGCAACGCGCGACAACGGCGATAAAGCGACACGACGACACTGAAACAAAGCGGCACGGCCGCTTTGCACACAACTCCTTTTATAGAACGCAGACACGGGAGAACGCAGACACGGGCACAAAGCGGAACGGCGACACGATGACAAAGCGGCGAGGCCGCTTTGCAACTCGGGCGCTTTGCACTCCACTCGGGCGCTTTGCCAGTTTTTTTATCGGGAGAAGATGGCGAGGGAGTCGACGGCGAGGCGGAGTTGGAGCCAGGAGTGGAGGCGGCCGGCGTCGGCGGCGGAGAGGGGGCGGCCGTCGGTGGTGGTGACAATGGCGGCGACGTAATGGGTGAGGGTGGTCGTGTCGGGACGGGCGGCGGCGGGCGTAGAGGCAGCGGTGGAGGCGACGCGTGGGGCGGGCGTAGAGGCTGGCGAGGCAGCGGTGGAGGCGACGCGTGGGGCGGGCGTAGAGGCTGGCGAGGCAGCGGTAGAGGTGGGCGAGGTGGTGGCGGCGACGCGGGCCAGTCCGATGGAGGCGACCGTGGGGAAGAGGGCGGCGGCCTCGCGGTTGAGGGCGGCGGCGACGGCGTCGAGGCGGGTGTAGGGGGCGAGGCTGTCGTTGAGGGCGGCGGTGGTGGCGGAGAGTTCGAGGAGTTTGCGGCGGTCGCTCTCTCGCGAGGAGGCGTCCATGGCGAGGCGTCCGCCCAGGGAGAGCAGGCTGTCGCTTTGCGAGCCTTGAATGACGCTGAGTTTGTAGCCCTGGAGGCCGTAGTCGCCCAGGCGCTTGTAGGCCGTCTCGAGCAGGTTGTCGTCGAGGATGCGTCCCACGGCGACCACGCGCAGCGTGTGGGCGTCGTTATCGAGACTTGTACTGAGCACCTGTGTGCCGCTCTGGCGCAGTTCGGCTTTGACGAAACGCTTGACGTTGCCGTCGGTGAAACTGTCGCGGACGATGTTGAAGGTCATAAAGGCGGCGGGAATCATGGTGAGGATGACAACGGTCATGAGGACGCGGCGAGTGGCGCGCATTCGCTCGGGCGAGGCGAACTCGCGCTCGTGGAAGCCCATAAGGCGCACTCCCATATATGTCGCCAGACTTATAAAGACCGTATTTATAAAGAAGAGAAAGAAGGCGCCGGCGAAGTAGAGCAGGTGGCCTGTTGCGAGGCCGTATCCGGCGGTACACAGCGGCGGCATGAGGGCGGTGGCGATTGCCACGCCGGGGATGACGTTGGTGTTGCCGCGGGTGCAGAGGGCGATGATGCCGGCGGCTCCGCCACAGAAGGCGATGAGTACGTCGTAGAGGGTGGGAGAGGTGCGTGCCAGCAGTTCGCTCTGGGCCTCGCTCAGGGGGGTGATGAGGAAGTAGAGGGTGGCTGTGAGGATGCTGATAACAGTGGCGACGGCAAAGTTGAGGGCGGCGCGCTTGAGCAGGTCGAGGTCGTTGATGCCCACAGCGAGGCCCATGCCGATGATGGGTCCCATTAGCGGCGAGATGAGCATGGCGCCGATGATAACCGCTGTGGAGTTGACGTTGAGGCCGAGCGAGGCGATGAGTATGGCAAAGATGAGGACCCAGAGGGTTGGACCCTTGAAGGTGACGCCGTCGCTGATGCGCGTGACGATGGCCTGCTCGTCTTCCATATAGTCTTGCAGGCGGAAGAAGGCCTTGATTTCGTTCCAGAGGTTTGTTTCCATTAAATCAATTCATAATTCACAATGCATAATGCATAATTGTTACTCCAACCGGGTGCAAAGGTAGTGAAAATCATTGACATGGGCAAGAGGGGCGGCGCGGGGGCGCGCGCCATGGCCAACAGTCGCGCGCGGGGGCGGCGGCGCGGGGGTGGCGCGGCGTGGTGGGCGATTTGGACAGATTAGCCCCGCGGGGCGGCGACATGAGTGTCGCCCCGCGGGGCTAATGATTATTGGAGAGGCGTTGGTTACCAGCCGGGGTTCTGGGTGCAGCTCTTGTTGAGGGAGAGTTGGTTGCTCGGCACCGGGTAGAAGTAGTACTTCTTGTCGTAGGTGCGGGTGGCGGCGTTGCCGATGGCGTAGCCGTCCTTGAGGTCGACCTCACAGTCGGTGACGGCGCTCATGTTGGCACCCAGAGCGATGTTGGGATACTTGTTGGTATCGAGCTTGTCTAGTTTGTGCCAGCGGACGAGGTCCCAGTAGCGGTAACCCTTGTCGGTCATCAACTCGCAGCGGCGAGCGCGGCGGATTTCCCAGAGCAGGCTGCTGATGTCCCAGTCGTTGGCGGGGTCAACGGCGGGCGAGGTGGTGAGGGCGGGCAGGCCGGCGCGCGCCTGGAGCAGGTTGACGCTGCGGTTGAGGTCGGCATCGGTGCAGGAGCCCAGTTCGGCCTTTGCCTCGGCATAGTTCAGATAGATGACAGCGAGCCAGTAGATCGGTCCGTCGGTGTAGCCGTTGCCGATCTGGTTGCGATAGTAGTTCTTGGTGCTGTTGGTGTCGCCCATCTTGTCGTTGTCATACTTGGCGATGGTATATCCGGTGGGCGAGGTCATCTCGGCCAGCGCGGCATCGCGTGCGTATCCGTGTCCCTTGAAGGCGAGCACATGGTCGATGAGCACGCCGAGGCGCTTGTCGCGCACGGCGAGCGGGCCCTCGATGCTGTAATAACCGTTGGCGTCGAGGGTGGCCACGTCGCTCTTGTCGAGCGAGGTGGTTGCCAGCGGCTTGCCGTCGGTGAAGAGGAAGGCGTCAAAGGCATCCTTACTCAGTCCGCGCTGGGCGGTCGAGCCGGTGGTGTAGTCGACGGTGCTGTGTCCGAGGACGTCCTTCTCGTAGTTGCGCATGAAGATGATCTCGGTGTTGCTCTTGAGGTCGAGCGAGTTGTAGATGTCGCCGTAGTTGGCGCAGAGGGAGTAACCGGCGTCCATGAGCTGCTCGCACGCGTTGACGCAGAGGTTGAGGTAGTTGTTGGCGCGCGCGGCGTCGGCGGCCTTGCCGTTGTCGGCGGCGGTGCGATACTTGCAATATGTGCCCTCATAGAGGCAGATGTCGCTCTTCATCGCCAAGGCCATATCCTTGCTCCAGACCATCTTGTTACCGCTGCCGAGGTGGTCGATGGCGAAGTCGATGTCCTCAATCACCTTATCGATGACCACGTCGCGGTCGGTGCGCGCTCCCTGGACGAGCGGGTCGTTGGGGTCGTCGTTGAGTGGCACCTCCTCGAGCCACTGCACGTCGCCGTAGGCCCGCACGAGCTTGAAGTACTGGTAGGCGCGGTTGAGGCGTCCGATGGCGGTGTAGTAGTCTCGCTCGCTCTCACTGAGGGTGGAGGTTGTCAGGTTGTTGATGAGGTAGTTGGCCCGGCGGATTTCGGTGAATGGCTTGTTCCAGTCGGTTGTCGAGCCGGGGACGGCGGTGTAGGCCCAGTTGTCGAAGTTGGGGTTGACCTGGTCGTCGCCGAGGCTGAGGAAGTAGAACTCGCCGTAGGTGCCGCCGGTGCCGTAGCTCGGGAAGTTTTCATAGAACGAGTTGCAGTAGTTTTCGACCTGCTTCTGGTTGCTCCAGAACGACGGGTTGTTGATGAACTTGTCGCGTGGCTCCTTGTCAAGCAGCTTGTTGCAGCCACCCAACACGAGGGCTGTGGCAGCCATCGCTAATATAATTGATTTTTTCATAGTCTTTCTTGTTGTTTAGAGATGTTGCAGAAAAGTTAAACACAGTCTCTTGATCAGAAAGTGACCTGGAGTCCGAAGGACCATGTGCGGCTGATGGGGTAGGTACGTCCCCAGGTGCCGTAACCGAGGGCACCTTGTCCGGCGTTCATCTCGGGGTCGACAGGCACCTTGCCCGGTCCGTTGTGGAGCAGAGCCAGGTTGTTGACGCTGGCGTAGATGCGCAGTTTCTGGATGTAGGCCTTGCGGGTGATGTTGACGGGCAGGGTGTAGCCCAGGGTGATGTTCTTCAAGCGCAGGTAGCTCAGGTCAACCAGATACTTGGTCTGGGGATAGTAGTTGTGGCAGCCGCCCTCACCGCTGAGGCCGACCACGTTGCCGGCATACTCGTTGCCCGGGTAGAGGCAGGGGAAGTCGTTGCTCTGGCTGATGTTGACGATGCCGTTCTCCGGCTCATAGATGTTGTAGCTGGTTTGGTTGGCGAAGATGGCCAGGTCGGCCTCGCGCATCTCGGGGAAGACAAAGGCGCTCTGGGTCCACATCTTGCGTCGTCCGACGCCCTGGAAGAAGAGGTCGAGGTCAAAGCCCTTCCATGTGCCACCCAGGTGGAAGCTGTACTCGTATCGCGGCAGCATGTTGCCGATGACCTTGAGGTCGCCGTGGTCTTCCTCGGTGCCGGCTCCGCCATCGATGACGCCGTCGCCGTTGAGGTCCTTGAACTTGATGTCGCCCGGGCCATAGACAAACTGGTTGGTCTGGATGCCAACCTGGCTGGCCACGCCGTCCTTGTAGTTCCACGAGCCGTCAGCGTTCTTGCCGTTGAAGTCGTCCTCGGTGAAGTAGCGGTCGGTCTCAAATCCCCATATGTCGCCCCATGTCATGCCGGTGTAGGCATAGGCCGAGTTGCATGGGTATCCGATGAGTTTGCTGTCGGTGTCCCACTTTGTGACCTTGACCTTACTGTCGCCGATGGAGAAGTTGGCGTAGAGGCCGAGGTCCTTGTTGAACTGCTTCTGCCAGCTGACGGTGAACTCCCAACCGCGCGAGCGCAGGGTGCCGTTGTTGGTGTAGGGCGCGCCGGTGCCGACGCTGGGCGGCAGGGCCGAGCCCGGAGCGAGCATGTCGCGCGTCTCACGCTGGAAGATTTCGCCGCTGAAGGTGATCTGGTCGTTGAGGAAGCCCAGGTCGAGACCGAGGTTCATGGTGCGAATGCGTTCCCATGACAGTGTGCTCGACACCCATGCCGGCATGCCGAAGGCGTTGTACTTGTTGCCGTTGGCGTCGAGGTAGTTGATAGTGCTCACGCCGATGGTCTCGAGATACATCGCGTCGCCGACGGCCTCGTTGCCGATTTCGCCGAACGAGAAGCGCAACTTGGCGTTGTCGACCACGTCACGGATGCCGTCCCAATATTTCTCCTGGCTGAAGCGGTAACCCACCGAGAACGAGGGGAAGAATGCCCAGCGGTCGCTGCCGGGGAAACTGGACGAGCCGTCGTAGCGGCCGTTCAACTCGAGCAGGTAGATGCCCTTGTAGTCATAGTTGATGCGGGCGAAGTAGCCGGCGGTGGCATAGTCGCCGCGCAGCCACGAGAGTTGCTTGCCGCTGGTGCTGCTGCCGATGGCCCAGTTGGCGCGGTCGCCGTAGGTGAGGGCCAGTTCGGGATAGTCGGTGTTATAGAGGCCGCTGCGCTGGGCGCCGAAGTAGTCATACTTGCGCTCCTCGCCCATGAGACCGATCATCACCTTGAGGTTGTGGGCGTCCTTGAACGACTTGGCGTACTCGAGGTAGGCCTGCGCGGTCCAGGTGTTGGCCTTCTCGTTGCCACGGAAGGTGGCCGAACTGTTCTGGCCGACGATGTAGCCCGGCGTAGTGCCGCTCCAGTTCATACCGTAGATGGGGAAGTCGCTCCACTTGCGGTTGACGTTGTTGATCTGGTAGGTGAAGTCGGCGTGCAGGGTGAGGTCCTTGGTGATGTGGGCCTTGAGGAAGGCGTTGAGGCGCGTCATGTCGTGGGTGTTGACGCGGCGGTCGGCCTGCTTCTGCATGGCGATGACGCGGAAGTCCTCACCGTTGATGGTGCCGCTGGGGATGAAGAACGAGCCCCATCGCCAGAGGTACTGGTACATGTTGTTGTAGGTCTCGGCGCGGTCGAAGTTGCGGCGAGAATAGTTGGCGCGCACACCGACGGTGAGCCAGTCGGTGAGGTCGGTGGTGAGGCTCACGGCGGCGTTGTAGCGCGTGCGCTTGCCGGGGGCGAACTTCATCAGGTCTTCCTTGCCGCTGTAACCGAACGAGGCATAGTAGGTCGTCTTGGCGCTCGAGCCGCTGATTGACACATTGTGGCTCTGGGCCGGCGCTGCCTTCTGATACCAGATGTCCCGGATGTCAAAGTCGGCATAGTAGAACGGCTGGTTGCCCACAAAGCGGTAGTCGCCCACGTTGTTGTCGTCGACGTAGGGTCGCATCTCGCCGTAGCCGAGCTTGCCGCTGTTCTGCTCCTTCCACTTCTGGGCGTAGGGCAGCAATTGGTCGAAGTACATACCGAAGAGTTCGACACTTGCTCCCGGGCTCTGACGGTTCTTGGCGCGGATAGCGGCCTCGAGTTGCGTGGGCACATCGGGGAAGTCGGGCAACTTGGTGGCGTGGTCCCACGCGAAGTTGTTGCTGTACTTGACGCTGACGCGCTCACCCTTGCGTCCCTGCTTGGTGGTGATGAGGATCACACCGAAGGCTGCTCGGGTACCGTAGATAGAGGCCGAGGCGGCATCCTTGAGGACGCTGATTGAGGCGATGTCGTCGCCGTTGACCATCGAGAGGTCCTCGATGGGCACACCGTCCACGATGATGAGCGGCGAACTGGTGGCACTGTTGCTGAGGGTACCCACACCACGGATGGTGAGCGAGGGGCTGTCGTCGAGGTTACCGCTGCTGTTGATGACGCTCAAGCCCGGCACAGCACCCTGGAGAGCCTTAGTGACATCCTGCTCGGGGCGCGAGGTGAGGGTCTTGTCGACGTCGACGGTTGTGACGGCGCCGGTGAGGTTGACGCGCTTCTGGGTGCCGTAACCCACGACAACGATTTCGTCAAGAAGGGCGTTGTCGTCGGCCAGGCTGACGCGGGCGTCGTTCTGGGCCTTGATGGTCTGTGTCTTGTAACCGATAAACGAGATTTGGAGTTTTGCTCCCGGGGCCACCTTGAGCGAGTACCGGCCATCGACATCGGTGACCGTGCCTCGGTTGGTGCCAATCTCTGTGACGCTGGCTCCGATGATGGGTTCTCCCTGTGCATCGGTGACAGTGCCGGTCACGATTGCTGTCGCTTGAGCAACCGCCTGCGGCGCCGGCGCGGCGTTGACAATCGCCGTGGGCGCTCCGCATGCCAGTAATAATGCTCCTAATAGAGCGAGCGATTTTTTCATAAGCGAACTTTGTTTAATGGTTAATAATGATTTGTTAATTAGTTGAAGCAATGATTGTTGGTTCTCATTTCCACATCGCGGTGGCGCGCAAGGGCGCTCCGCGTGTATCAAATTCGTTGCAAAATTGATAAAAAAATGTCAATAATCCAAAAAAATGTTGAAAAAAAATATCAATATTATTGAAATCCGGTTAACAACTCACAGTAGACGAAACTATGCGATGTGAAGCCGTTTTAGGGCCATCGTGCTATTACGATAATGTTAAAATCGTTGTGCTTTTTTTAAAAAAAAATAACAAAAATTTGTCTGATTTCAAAAAATAATATAATTTTGCCTGTCCGATATAATGTTTCGCGCGCCCGTTGGCCTTCAACACTATTGGTTGCCGTAGCGAGCGGAACAGTCGGATGATTTAACCAAAGAGAGACAAACCTTTTAATTATCACTTAATTACTCACAAAAAACTAATGTGCGTATGAAAAAACAATTAGTTTTGTTGGCCGCGCTTGCAATAGCGTGTGGCGCCCCGGTTGGAATGACGACCAATCATTCCAACACGGGTTTCACGGCTGCCGCACAGGCCAACAGCGACAAGGTGACCGGCGTCGTCAAGGATGCCGACGGTGAACCTCTGATTGGCGTGACAGTTAAGGTCAAGGGTACCAAGCGCGGCACCGTGACCGACCTTAACGGTCGCTATTCAATCAAGGCATCGCCTAGCGATGTGCTTGAGTTCTCGTATGTGGGCTATGATGTGACATCGGTGCCGGCCAACTCGGCACAGTATGTCACGCTCAAGACCAACAGTAAGGAACTGGAGGAGGTGGTGATTACCGCCGAGTTCGGTATGAAGCGTATCGCGCGTTCGGTGGGTTCGAGCGCCCAGAATGTTAAGGCGAGCGACATCACCGAGAGTGGTCGTACCGACTTTATCAGCGCCCTGCAGGGCCGCGTGAGCGGTATGACGGTGACCAACACCAGTGGCGCCCCGGGTGCTTCGACCCAGGTTATCCTGCGTAGCGCGACGTCTCTGTCGGGCAACAACCAGCCGCTGTACATCGTGGACGGTATCCCGATGAACAACTCGTCGTTCAACGCCGCCACCGGCTTTGCCGTCGACGATGACACGTCGGGCAACAACGTGCGTAACGGCGACTTCGCCTCGCGCGGTAACGACTTCAACCCCGACGACATTGAGAGCATGACGGTGCTGAAGGGTGCCGCGGCTGCCGCTCTGTACGGTAGCGACGCGAGCAACGGCGCCATCATCATCACCACCAAGAAGGGTACGCGCGGCACGGCCAAGGTGACCTACAGCAACCAGTTGTCGTGGTCCAAGGCCTACGGCTGGCCCAAGATCCAGGACACCTACAACAACGGTGCCTACGGCGCGACCAACTACTACTACACCCGCATGTACGGTGGCCCGAACGCCCACAACTTTGAGCGCTACGACAACACCAAGGCCATCCTGCAAACCGGTTTCATGCACAAGCACAACGTGAGTGTGTCGGCCGGTAACGACAAGATGAGTATCCGCGGTAGCGCGTCGTTCATCGACCAGGACGGTGTGATCAAGACCACCAACCTCAAGCGTCAGAACCTGTCGCTGGCCGGCCGCGCCGAGTTGAGCAAGTACATCTCGTTTGAGGGCAGCATGCAGTATGTGCACATGAGCAACAACAAGGTGCAGCGTTACACCGCCGGCCCGCTCTACCGCGCCTACCGCTGGCCCGCCGTCGATGACATGAGCAACTATATGGCCGAGGACGGCATGCACATGCGATATCCGGAATACTACACCGACACCGACCTGCTGAACCCGCTCTTCGCGATGTACAAGAACAAGAACAACGACAAGACCGACCGCTTTATCACGGCCTTGTCGCTGAACATCACGCCGATTGAGCACACCTATATCCGCGGCCAGTTCGGTTGGGACATCAGCACGTCACAGTATGAGTACGCCACCCACCCGTACTACGCCACCAACAACCAGAGCGTGACCAAGGGCGGCACCTACAACCTTGTCAAGTATAACACCAACGACCCGACGATCAACATTCTGGCCGGTTACAGCAACGTGTTCTTCGACAACAAGTTCAGTTTCGGCGTGCAGGTGGGTTACCACCAGTATGAGAAGGGTGTGACTAGTTTGGCGAGTTATGGCTCGAACTTCCAGGTGATTGACTTCTACTCGATCAACAACTGCGACCCGTCGACCGTGGTGAGCAAGAAGCGCTCCACCAAGCGCCGCATCCAGGCTATCTCGGGCCAGTTGGAGTTGGGCTACAACAATATGCTGTTCGCCAACTTCCGCTTCCGTAACGACTGGAGTTCGACGCTGCCCAAGGACAACAACCACTACTTCTATCCCGCGGCCGAACTTGCCTTTGTTCCCACCGAGTTGAACGGTATGAAGAACCTGGGTTGGCTCAACTACCTGAAGATTCGTGGCGCTGTGGCGCAGGTCGGTAAGGACGCGAGCCCCAACGCCATCGATCCCGAATTGGAGCCCACCGAACTCACCGGCGGCGGCTACAAGTACGGCTTCACCGGCCCGAACCGCAACCTCAAGCCGGAGATGAACACCAGTTGGGAGGTCGGTCTCGAGGCCCGCTTGTGGGATAACCGCATCAACACGGACTTCACCTACTTCTGGACCCGTTGCACGGATCAGATTGTCGAGGGCTTCCGCATGAGTTACGCCACCGGCTTCATTCTGAACACCCTCAACGTGGGTACGTTCAAGACCTGGGGCTGGGAGTGGCACATCGACGCCGACGTGGTCAAGACCGAGAACTTCACCTGGAACATCGGCTTCAACGCCAGCCACACCGGCAGCAAGGTCACCGAGTTGCCCGAGAACCTGACGGAGTACTACAACGCCTACACATGGAACGTGGGTAACATCCGCAACGGCACCAGCGTGGGCAACCCCATCACCGCCATCACCGCGCTGACCTACAAGCGCAACGACAAGGGTGAGATTCTCATCAACCCGACCACCGGTCTGCCCGTCACCGATTCCAATTGGACTGTCGTCGGCGACCGCGAGCCCAAGTTGCGCTTCGGTATCACCACCGCGCTGACCTACCGCGACTTCCGCCTGAGCGCCATGTTCTCGGGCCGCATCAACGCCACCGTGGTCAACGGCACCAAGTACTTCATGACTCAAGACGGCCAGAGCGAGGAGAGCGTCGATATGCGCAACTCGGGCTACTATGTGTTCAACGGCGTGCTGCAGGACGGTCACGAGAACCCGCGCTACGACGAGAACGGTGTCGAGATCCCGGGCACCTACAACCCGAACTTCTCGACTGTGGCCGTGCACCCCACCTCGAGTGGTTACACCCCGTGGTTCACGAGTTACTATGAGCCGTGGGTGCAGAAGAAAATCCACTACCTGCGCCTGAACGAACTCCGCCTGAACTACAACGTGCCCAAGGCCTTCCTGAAGAAGGTGACCCGCGGCATCATCCAGGCCGCCAACATCTACGTTGCCGGCAATGACCTGTTCACGCTGACCAACTACACCGGCTATGACGTGGTGGGCAACACCATGAGCGCAGCCGCCGGTGGCTCGGGTGGCGAGGGCTTCGACACATGGTCGCTGCCCAACCCACGCACCTACACCATTGGCCTGAGCGTCACGTTCTGATGATGAGTGATGTGGAAATGTGCAACACATTATATAATAAGGTAAACATTATGAAAAAACATTCTATATTAATGTTGGTCGCAGCCTTGTCACTCGGCTTTGCCGCGACAGGTTGCAACGACTACCTCGATGTGAACAACAACGTGGACGCTCCCAGTTACGTTGACGGCTACCTCTATCTGGCCGGCATCGAGCAGGGTTACCAGGAGGTCTACTACGACCTGCGTGCCGCCGGACCGCTCACTCAGATGTTCGGCACCACGAGTTACACCAACTTTGCCAACCACTACTACACCGCCAGCAGCGACGCCGCCGGTCAGATTTGGCGCATGGTGTACTGGACCCAGGGCATGAACCTCGAGAACATGATCAACCAGAGTGTCGCCAACGAGGAGTGGACGCTCGCCGGCATCGGCTTGGCCATCAAGGCCTTCGGTTGGGACATGCTCACCAAGTATCACGGCGAGTTGCCGATGAAGCAGGCTTTCCAGACGGCGAACCTCTCGTTTGACTACGACTACCAGGAGGATATCTATCCGCAGGTGCGCGCCTGGGCCGAGCAGGCCATCGAGTACCTCGAGCGCGAGGATACCCACAACTACGGCACCAAGTTGAAGGACAACGACTTCATCTACGGTGGCGACAAGGAGAAGTGGATCAAGTTTGCCCACGCCGTGATTGTGCGCAACCTCGCCTCGCTCACCAACAAGAAGGACTTCCAGGAGAAGTACTACGACGAGTTGGTGAAGCACGCCGAGTTGGCTTTCTCGAGCAACGACGACAATGCCACGGTGACCGTGGCCGGCGGCGGCTCGGACGCCCCGTTTGGCAGTTACAACAACTTCTGGGGCGTGAACCGCGGCAACCTGACCCGCGTGTACTATCCCCACGAGTATGCCGTCGAGATCATGACCGGCCGCGTGCCCAAGTATGATGCCAACGGCGACTGGATCCAGGTCGACAACTACGACAAGGCCAACATGCGCTATGAGTTGGCCGAGAAGCAGATCATCTGCGACACGCTCAACGATGCCGGCCACTTCGACCCGCGCCCGCTGGCCAAACTCAGCACCAAGAGCGGTATGGGCAAGGAGACCGAGACCGACGTGGAGAAGTTGAAGGACTATGTGTTCTTCGGCGGCACGTTCACCGGCACGAGCAGTTCGCTGCTCAACAACAGCATCCTTGATCCGGAAGGCAAGGGCGACGCCAATGTCCCCTCGCTGTTCAACACGCCTTACGCCACGTCGTCCATCACGCTCAACAACGCGGGTGACGGCCGTTGGCTCTATCGCGACAACGCTCCTTACATCCTGACGACCTACGCCGAAATCCTGTTCGACCTGGCCGAGGCTCAGTACCGCTTTGGCGACAAGGGAACGGCTTTCGAGACTTGGAAGAAGGCTGTCGCTGCCGACATGGAGTTCACCGCCAAGTATCTGGTTGCCGGCAAGGTGGAGAACGGCTGGCACATGGGTGACATCGTGGCCGCCGCTCAGTTCAACCAGTTGGCCGCCGAGTATTTGGCCGGTCCGTATGTGGGCGGTCTGTCACAGAGCGACTTCTCGCTGAGCCACATTATGATGCAGAAGTTTGTTGCCCTCTATCCGTGGGGTGCCATGGAGGAGTGGGTCGACCAGCGCAAGTACCAGTACGACATCCAGTACACGGGCGAGTACCCGAGCAACGGCAACGGCTGGGATGCCACGAGCATCACCCAGAAGCGTGACGACGATCCCTCCAAGGTGTTCAAGGGCTTCTATCTGGCTCCGGCACAGGTGCAGGGCCGAAAGGCTGCCTACAACAAGAACAACGAGGGTTCGCCGTGCTACCGCGTGCGTCCGCGCTACAACTCGGAGTACATGTGGAACATGCCGGCTCTCAAGAGCCTGAAGCCCATCGCCGGCGATGCCGACAACTACCACTGCTCGATGCCGTGGTTCGCTTATCCCGGCGACCAACCCAAGTGATTGCAGTCGAGAGAGAGTTAATACTAATTGAACAGTAAATAACTTAAACATCAATTGACAATGAAAATTTTCAAATATATTGCTGCCGCGCTCGCGCTGACCGCCGTCTTCACCTCCTGCAAGGACAGGGAGGTGGAGTTCCCGATGGACAAGGTGGACAGCAGTAAGGCGATGGTGCAGGTGATGTACATGGAGCCGGTTGGAACAACCGCCGCCGAGAAGATCTACCGCATCGAACTCAACGGCAAGCGCTATGAGAACAACAACGCCGAGATTCTCGCCCGCTACAACGGCTTCCCCGGTGGCGGCGTGAGCATCTACCAGACGGTTGACGCCGGCACGGTGAATATCAAACTTTACCGCGCTGTGCTCAACGAGAAGGGCAACACTCAGATTGACGAGACGACCAATGAGATGATCGTGCAACTCTACTACGACAAGAACTTCACGATTGAAGCGGGCAAGCGCGCCGCCGTGGTCATCTATGATAAGGACAGCGACCCCGCGGTGGTGAGCGAGGACTATGACATCCCCACCACCACGGGCGTTGACGGCCAGGCCGACTGGGCCGCCGTGCGCTTCTACAACTTCATGATGGACGAGAAGGGCCAGCCGATGAAGGGCAAACTGCAGGTGCGCATGCAGGACGACGCCAGCAAGGAGTATGTTCCCGTCGCCGAGCCTGTAGCCTTTGGCGAGGCCACCAGTTGGTTCCTCACGCCGGTGCACAAGACCGTCTATAACAGTGGCGGCTCACAGCGTCGCGACCTCGACGTGATCTACTTCGATGAGGACGGCAACGAGCAGGGCCAACTGACGTTCACCAACAGTAAAGGCAATGTGACTGGTTTCACCGACTGGTGGACGCTGTACATCGGCCGCGGCTACTCGTGGTACATCCGCGGCACGCGCAACGACAATACCTACCCGGTGGCCATCACCCAGTGGACCCGTCGTTGATGACGTAGCGTATAGCATTTGACGCGGGGGCGAGGCTCGGAAACGGGTGTCGCCCCCGCTTGTTTTGAAAAAAAGGTGGCGGGAAATTTCGTGGTTTCACGATTTTGTAGTAACTTTGCAGCCGCAAACGCGGGGTTGGCGCGACGGTGCGCGCCCATCTGCGACGCAGGTCCTATAGCTCAGTCGGTTAGAGCACCTGACTCATAATCAGGGAGTCCTTGGTTCAAGCCCAAGTGGGACCACGAGTTAAGTACGAAGTGTTGAGTGCGGAGTGCTTTTAAGGAAATGTCAGGTCAAGTGTCACTTACTTCTTGTTGTTTTGGTACAATTCTTTAGTGGCGCGATTACCTGACTTTTTTGCGTCCATAGACAAGCGACCGGAGCACACAGACAGCCAGACAGTTATTGAGGTTTTCGCACCAAACTGAGGTTTTGAAATTGGCGTTTTCGCACCAAATTGAGGTTTTGGAATTGGCGTTTTCGCACCAAAATGAGGTTTATGGGCGATGCAAAGGTAGTAATTTTTTTGTAAATTGCAGCAAATTTGTTGTAGTTTTTCGGCAGCGCGCGGGCTTATAATAAACGGCGCGGCGGTGCGTTATATAATAGGTATAGTATGGCATGCTACGTGCTACATGCTACGTGCTACATGCTACGTGCTACATGCTACGTGCTACATGCTACGTGCTACATGCTACATGCTACATGCTTTTTAGTTTATGAGTGGATTTTTCTCGCTGCTGGCGCGCTTTGTGCCGCCATATAAGCACTATCTAGCGCTGAACGTGCTGTTCAATATCCTCACGGCGATATTGACGCTCTTCTCATTCGCGCTGATTATTCCCATTCTGGAGATGCTCTTCGGGCTGAACACGGCCACCTACGAGTTTATGGAGTGGGACGAGGCGAGCCTGAGCAAGGTTGCTGTCAACAACTTCTACTATGGCGTGCAATGGATAATCGAGGAGTACGGCGCGTCGACGGCGCTGGCCTCGATAGCGGTGGCGCTGGTAGTGATGACCGGCCTCAAGACCGGCTGCGCCTATTTGGCGTCGTTCTGTATGATTCCCATCCGCACGGGGGTGGTGCGCGACATTCGCAACCAGATTTACAACAAGATTGTGGCGCTGCCACTGGGTTTCTTCACCGGCGAGCGAAAGGGCGACGTGATGGCGCGCATGAGTGGCGACGTGACCGAGGTGGAGAATAGCGTGATGTCGTCGCTCGACATGATGTTTAAGAACCCCGTGATGATTGCGGCATGCCTGGGAATGATGATTTTCGTGAGTTGGCAGTTGACCGTGTTTGTGCTCGTGTTGCTGCCGCTGGCCGGCCTGGTGATGGGCGGCGTGGGCAAGCGCCTCAAGCGCGTGAGCCTCGAGGGTCAGAACCAGTGGGGCGTGCTGCTGAGCAACATCGAGGAGACCATCGGCGGCCTGCGCATCATCAAGGCGTTCAACGCCCAACAGACGGCCCGTGACCGTTTTAGCCGCGAGAACGAGCGTTACCGCGACATCGTCACGCGCTTGAACCGCCGCTACGATCTTGCCCACCCGATGAGCGAGTTTCTGGGCACGGCCACCATCGCTATCGTACTGTGGTTTGGCGGCACGCTCATCCTCAACGGCACCAGTGCCATCACCGCGCCCAAGTTCATCTACTACATGGTGATCTTCTACAGCATCATCAATCCCGCCAAAGACCTGAGCCGCGCCACCTATAGCATCCAGCGCGGCAAGGCGTCGATACAGCGCATCGACAAAATCTTGAGTGCTCCCGTCACCATCTCCGACCCCGAGTGCCCGCTGCCGGCACCTCGCCTCGAGAGCGGCATCCGCTTTGAGGACGTGACGTTTGCCTACGGTGAGCGCACCGTGATTGACCACGTGACACTCGACATCCCGCGCGGTGCCACAGTGGCACTGGTGGGACAAAGCGGTAGCGGCAAGACAACACTCGCCGACCTACTGCCGCGCTTCTACGACGTACAGAGCGGACGCGTGACCCTCGACGGGCACGACATCCGGCACTACCGCATCCACGACCTGCGCGCCCTGATGGGCAACGTGAACCAAGAGGCGATTCTGTTCAACGGCTCATTTGCCGAGAACATCGCCTTCGGCAAGCCCGACGCCACGCGCGAGCAAATCGAGCAAGCCGCACGCATCGCCAACGCCTACGACTTTATAATGGAGACCGAAGAAGGCTTCGACACCAACATCGGCGACCGCGGTTGCCGGTTGAGCGGCGGACAGCGCCAACGCGTGTCCATCGCCCGCGCCATCCTCAAGAATCCGCCCGTGCTCATCCTCGACGAGGCTACCAGCGCGCTCGACACCGAGAGCGAACACCTCGTGCAACAAGCCCTCGACAACCTCATGCGCGGCCGCACCACCCTTGTGATCGCCCACCGCCTGAGCACCATCATCAACGCCACACAAATTTGCGTACTGCAAGACGGCCGCATCATCGAGCGCGGCACCCACAACGAACTGCTCGCCCGCAGCGGCGCCTACAGCCACCTCGTCGAACTACAAGGACTGTCCTAACACTCATACTTGCCCAAAAAATGAACAAGTACGACCAAGTAATACATTCAAAACACTACCGAAAACAATAAAAATGAGAGAAAAATCGAGAAAAAGTTGACCAAAAACTTGTTTACTTGTTCAAGAATGACTAACTTCGCGGCGACAAAACAACTAACACGGTCAAGAAATGAATGCCAACACGATAAAACAAATGTGCCAATTGGGAGAGAACAGCCAAGTGCAGTTCAAACTCCGGCTTGAGAACGCCAATAGTCTCGCCGCCGAGATTGTTGCCATGGCTAATAGCCGTGGCGGCACTATTTTGTTTGGAGTAGAGGACAAGACCGGTAAAGTGATAGGCCTTGACTACGAGCAATTACAGCGCATCAACAGCACCATCGCCAACGTTGCCACCAACAACATCCAGCCACCAATCTACGTTCTCACCGACACCATTCCGGTCGACGGCAAAGCCGTGATGGTCATCTCGGTGCCAGAGGGCGGCGACAAGCCATACAAAGACAACTCCGGCGCGATATGGGTCAAGCAAGGAGGCGACAAGCGGCGCGTCGTTTCCAATGAGGACATTTTGAGCCTATTCCAGCAGTCAGGCAACTACCGGCCTGACCAGGCGGGGGTGAGAGGCACCACTATAAGCGACATTGACAATACGCTACTTGACGACTACTTGTTCAAATTTTATGGCAAGCGGTCATCGGCGATTAACCTACCCCTCGAGAACTTGCTGCGCAATCTGCAGATAGCCACCGACGACGGACGCTTGACGCTTGCCGGACTGATGTTCTTCGGGCGCGAGCCACAGCGTTTTGAACCGGCCATGGGCATCAAGGCTGTGAGGTTCTACGGCAATGATATGGCCGGCATGCGATATTATGACAGCCGCGACTTCGTGGGAACCATACCACGCCTGTTTGAGCAAGGCTTTGATTTCCTTAATTCCAATCTGCACCACGTGCAGAACGGCCAGTCGTTCAATAGCGTCGGAGTGTTGGAGGTGTCAGGCGTGGCACTGTCGGAGTTGTTGCAGAACGCCCTTGTCCACCGCGACTACCTGCAACAGGCGCCGGTGAGGATTATGATTTTTGACAACCGCGTTGAGATTGTCAGCCCCGGCGGCCTGCCCTCGGGAATCGACGTAGAGGCAATCCGCTTTGGACGCACGTGCCAGCGCAACCCGCTGATGGCGAGTTTCTGCGCCAAGTTAATGGACTATCGCGGACTTGGCACGGGCATCCTGCGCGCTGCCAAGGAGGAGCCGGAGTTGCAACTTGTTGATGACAATGGCATCCAGTTCAAAGCAATAATTATGCGGCGCCGCAATCCGGATTTACCGGTCAACATGGCCTCCGAGCCAATAACGGAATACGTCGTGAGTTCGCGACAGCCGGTTGACTGGCGTCAACGCTGCCCGGCGTTGGGTCGCGGTGATGAGGCGGCGGCACAAGCCGTCTATGACCTGTGCCGTGTTGAGCCACAGTCGGTGCCGTCAATGATGCGCGCTTCCGGCTATGGCAGTCGCTCCACTTTCCGGCGACGAGTGCTCTTGCCGCTACTCGATGCCGGAGTGCTGGAGCCCACCGACGCCGCAAGCCCCAACAGTCCACGGCAGCGCTACCGCATTGCCGATGGCGGTACTGCAACCGACGTGCAGACGTTGCCATATATCTGAGGCGATGGCTTGGCTATCTATAGAAAATGCGCTACCTTTGCGCTGTTTATTTCAATCTCTAAAATCCGCAACCTTGAATATGCTCACGAAAATCTACGGAAATTAATCTCTCGTAAATTTGCGTAAATTTTCGGGAATTTTCGATTATTTTCGAGAGAGAAATATCGAATTGCGGAATTTATGAAATTATTTATTGTTTAAGAAAATGAAGTGGTACGTTGTTTGGGTTGGCACCGAGCCTGGCGTGTGCAGTTCGTGGGCCGACTGTGAGGAGCGCGTTAAGGGTTACCCCGGCGCGCGATACAAGGCGTTCGACAGTCAGATAGAGGCTGTGGAGGCCTACCGCGCCGGAGTGAACGATGAGGGCATCCTGCGCGCCGTGGCGCGCGGGCCGCAGACCTATGTCAACTATGCCGCCCTACCGGGCATCGTCCGAGACAGCATCGCCGTGGACGGCGCGTGCTCGGGCAATCCGGGACGCATGGAGTACCGCGGCGTGGACGTGCCCACCGGCGCCGAATTGTTCCACCAGGGGCCGTTTGACGACGCCACCAACAACATAGGCGAATTTCTCGCTCTGGTGCATGCCCTGGCGATGCTGGCGCAGCAGCAAAACACCCACACGGCCATCTATAGCGACAGCCGCACCGCCCTGGCGTGGCTGCGCAACCGTCGCGCCAACACCAAGATACAGCCCACGGCGGCCAACGCTCGCGTGATGGAGTTGCTGCAACGTGCCGAGCGATGGGTGCAGACCCACACGTGGTCCAACGCCGTCCTCAAATGGGACACCGAGCATTGGGGCGAAATTCCGGCCGACTTCGGCCGCAAGTGAGCAATCCGTCAAATTTAGGCCACGCTGGCGCGTGGGAAATCTTTTTATTAGCCACGCTGACGCGTGGGAAATCTTTCAAAAATCTTTTTATTGATAAAATTTCCCGCCGAAGGCGGCAATCTGTAAAATTTTAATGAAATTATTCATAGAAATATTTGTTTAATTTGTTAAATTTGTTGACTTTAATTGTCGTCGCAGGCGGCCAGGCCAAGGCCAGGCCCTACAAAATGAAGGATTTTTGAAAGATTTCCCGCCGTAGGCGGCCTATATAGAAAGATTTTGAAAGATTTCCCGCCGTAGGCGGCCTATATAGAAAGATTTTGAAAGATTTCCCGCCGTAGGCGGCCTATATAGAAATATTTTGGGACTATCGCCAATGAAAGTTCTCATTATCAATCATAGCGACGCGCTTGGCGGCGCGGCAATCGCCTCGATGCGACTGCTTGACGGTCTGAAGGCCGTGGGCGCCGAGGCCCGCCTGCTCGTGACCGACGCGCGCACGGGGCGGCCCGAAGTGGACGTGGCCGGCACCGGGTGGCAGCGTCGCCTGGCGTTTGTTGCCGAGCGCGCGGGCGTGCTGTGGAACAACGGCTTCAAGCGCTCCACGCTGTGGCTCATCGATCCGGCGAGCCACGGAGTGAACATCGCCGCCCACCCGTGGGTGCAATGGGCCGATGCCATCGTGCTGGGTTGGGTAAACCAGGGCACGCTGTCGCTCGACGGCCTGCAGGCACTGCTGGCCATCGGCAAGCCGGTGGTGTGGGTGCTGCACGACCAGTGGCCGATGACGGGCGTCTGCCACCTGCCCGATGGTTGCCAAGGGTGGACGATGGGCTGCGAGCGCTGCCCGCTGCTGCCGCCGGCCAAGTGGCGGCTGGCCGCTGAGGTTCACCGCCGCAAGGCCGACCTCTACCGCGCTCCCAACATGCGTTTTGTCGCCGTGAGCAACTGGATGGCGGCCTGTGCCGGCATGAGCAGCCTGCTGCGCGGCAAGACGGTCACGGTCATTCCCAACCCTCTCGACTGCGCGGCCTACGCCACGCGGCGGCTGCACGACGCGATGTATGGCGACCATGACAATAAAGTGGTGCTCACGATGGGCGCCGCGCGCCTCGACGACCCGGTCAAGGGGCTGCCACTGCTCGTGGAGGCCTCGCGCCTGATTGCCGAGCGCAGTCCGCAACTGGCCTCGCGGCTGCACATCATCTTCTACGGCGGGCTGCGCAACGACAGCGCGCTCGACGCTGTGGCGCTTGACCACACGTTTGTGGGCTACGTCGACGATCCGCGCGAGGTGTATGCTCGCGCCGACGTTGTGCTGTCCACCTCGCGTGTCGAGTCGTTTGGCTACACGCTGTCGGAGGGGATGGCGGCAGGCTGCGTGGCCGTCACCACTGGTGGCGGCGGTCAGCGCGACATTGTCACCCACCTCAAGGACGGTTTTGTGGCCGAGGCTACCCCGCAGAGCCTTGCCGAGGGCATCGGCTGGGCGGCCGACTGCCGCTTGGACCGCAACGCCCAGCACCGCAGCGTGGCCTCGCGCTTTGACCACCGTCTTGTGGCAAAGCAGTGGCTGCAGTTCCTGGACCCACAGGTCCTCCCCCCAGAGCCTCCCCCACCCCCTCCTTCAGGAGGGGGAACTTGACGGCGGCAACAACGTTCGGTGTGCGGCCACCTCGTGGCCGCCCCCTCAACCTCTCAACCTCTCAACCTTTCATAAAAAATGATATTTCACGAAACGGTCTTCGGACCGATACACAGCCGCCGCCTGGGCACATCGCTGGGCGTGAACCTGATGCCGAATGACGGCAAGGTATGTTCTTTTGACTGCGTCTACTGTGAGGCGGGTCTCAACAGTCAGGGTGCCGGCCGCGACGGAATTCCATCGCGACACGCCGTGCACCGCGCCCTCGACGCTCGCCTGCGCCAATTGCAAGAGGCGGGCGAGACGCTGAACTCCATCACTTTCAGCGGCAATGGCGAGCCGACGCTGCACCCCGACTTCAAGGCCATCGTGGAGGACGTTATCCGCCTGCGCGACCGCTACTACCCCACTGCCGCGGTGACCGTGCTGAGCAACGCCACCATGGCCCACAAGTCTGATGTGGCCGCCGCCTTGCGGCTGGTCGACAACAACGTGCTCAAACTCGACAGCGCCGTGGCGCGCACGCTGCGGCTGGTGAACCGTCCGGTGTCGCATGACATCAACCCCGAGGCGATTATCAACAACCTGAAGTCGTTTGCCGGGCAGTGTATCGTCCAGACGATGCTGCTGCGCGGCAGTGTTGACGGCGAGCCCATCGACAACACCACCGCCGAGGAGGTTGACGCGCTGCTGGAGGCGTTGGCCGTCATCAAGCCGCGCCTGGTGCAACTCTACAGCATCGACCGCCGTCCGCCGCTCGACACGCTGCAGGTGGTTAGTCGCGACGACATTGAGGCGATTGCCGCGCGGGTGCGCGCCGCCGGCCACGCCGTCCAGTGACAATTTGAGACATAGCCTACTACAGAAAAGGCGGCGGTCAATGACCGTCGCCCTGCATCGTGATACCAATCTCGATAGTACTCCAAAAAAATTAACTAAACCCAAATGTCATGGTATAAGACACTGTGCAACGCAGTCACGCCGCACGGTGCAAAAATAGCCATATTTTTTTGGAGCCGCAAAATTTTTGGAGCCTGTTGTTTCAATACCAACCGGTTTCAGTAGAAAATTTAACCACTTCGTAACATTATAGCCTTAGCGCAGCCCCGCCGCAGCATGCAAAGGAGCGGCAAACGCCGAGGGCGACGAAGTTAAAGAGAAAAAAATTGGCCGTTTGCAACTTTTGCATTAACTTTGCAGTCTATATTGTGGAAAAACGTTTTTTCAAATACTATTTTCAACAGTTATGATTAAATTCAAGCATTTGGTGATGGCGGCTCTGGCCATTGGGTCGCTCACCGCGTCGGCACAGAGCATGGGTCCGATTGAGCAAGACCCGGCCGTGCGCACCGGAAAGCTCGACAACGGGCTCACCTACTACGTGATGCGCAACAACTATCCTGAGCATCGCGTGAACTTTTACATTGCGCAGCGCGTGGGTTCCCTCCAGGAGGAGGAGTCGCAGCGCGGTTTGGCCCACTTCCTGGAGCACATGGCCTTTAACGGCACTGTGAACTTCCCCGGCAACGGCGTGATCGACTACACGCGCACGTTGGGTGTGGAGTTTGGCCGTGACCTGAACGCCTACACCAGCATCGACCAGACGGTGTACAACATCAACGACGTGCCCAGCACTCGCGTTGAGGCTCTCGACTCTTGCCTGCTCATCCTCAAGGACTGGAGCAACGGTCTGCTTCTTGAGGGCGAGGAGATTGACAAGGAGCGCGGCGTGATTCACGAGGAGTGGCGCCTGCGTTTGAGCCCGGCACAACGTATGTTTGAGCGCAACCTCGAGGCTCTCTACCCGGGCTCGAAGTACGGCAAGCGTATGCCTATCGGCTTGATGAGCGTCGTTGACGGCTTCAAGCATCAGGAGTTGCGCGACTACTACCACAAGTGGTATCGTCCCGACAACCAGGCGATTATCGTGGTTGGCGACATCGACGTGGACCGCACCGAGGCCAAGATTAAGGAACTCTTCGCTCCCATCCCCCTGCAGGCCAACGCCGCACAGGTGGTTGACGTGGAGGTGCCCGACAATGCCGAGCCCATCATCGTCATCGACAAGGACAAGGAGCAGCAGTACAGCCTGGTGGAGGTGATGTTCAAGCACGACCCGATTCCCGACGAGATTAAGGGTGACCAGATGTACATGATGATGCAATACGGCAACCGCATGGTGAGCAGCATGTTGAACGCCCGCCTGCGCGAGCGTGCCCAGGAGCCTGACTGTCCGTTCCTGCAGGCTAGTGCCGGCGACGGCAACTACATCTTCTCCAAGACCAAAGACTGCTTTGAGATTACCGCCCTGCCCAAGCCCGGCCAGACCGAGGCCGCGTTGCAGGCCGCACTGACCGAGGCGATTCGCGCCGCCAAGTTCGGCTTCACCGCAACCGAGTATGCCCGCGCCCGCGACGAGTACCTCAGCCAGGTGGAGGATACCTACAACAACCGCGACAAGATCAACAACGACCGGTTTGGCCGCGCGATGGCCAGCAACTACCTTGAGCACGAGCCGATCACGAGCGCCGAGTATGACTACAAGTTCCTGTCGACCTACGCTCCGATGCTTCCCGTCGACCTGCCCAACCAGCTCATCAGCGCCTACGTGAGCATGAACGACAGCAACCTGGTGGTGCTCAACTTCAACCAGGAGATTGAGGGCGCCGTCTATCCCACGGCGGCGAGCCTCAAGGGTGCCATCGACGCCGCCCGCACGGCCGACATCGAGCCCTACGTCGACAACGTGAAGGACGAGCCTCTGATCAGCCAGCTGCCCACTCCGGGCCGCATCGTCAGCGAGAAGGCCGGCGACAAGTTCGGTTACACCGAACTCACGCTGAGCAACGGCGTCAAGGTCATCCTCAAGAAGACCGACTACAAGGCCGACGAGGTGAAGATGCTCGCCGAGAGCCGTGGCGGCAGTTCGCTCTACGGCAAGGAGGACTGGGCCAACCTCGAACTGCTGGACGCTGTGGTGAGTTACAGCGGCCGCGGCAACTTCGACCACAACGAGTTGCAGAAGGCTATGGCCGGCAAGCAGGCCGAGGCCGACTTGAGCGTGACCACCAGTTATGAGCGCATCAACGGCTCGAGCACCCTCAAGGACCTCGAGACCATGTTCCAACTCAACTACCTGCTGATGACCGACATCCGCAAGGACGAGAAGGCCACCAACCTGCTGCTGGGTCAACTTGAGACCATTCTCAAGAACCAGATGCTCCAGCCCGAAGCCGTGTTTGCCGACTCGGTGAACGTTATCCTGAACAACCACAGTTGGCGCGACCGCACCTTCAAGGCCGAGTATATCAAGGATGTGAACATCGACCGCACGCTCGAGATTGCACGCGAGCGCATGGCCAACGCCGCCGACTTCACATTCTACTTCATCGGCTCGTTTGACGAGGCCAAGATCCGCGAACTCATCTGCCAATACATCGCCACGCTGCCCGCCGACCCGTCGAAGCACGAGAAGTGGGTGAACGTGATGGAGCGCCCCACGGGTCACAACGTGACCACGTTCAAGCACAAGAGCGAGACGCCGAAGGCCATCGCCCGCATGTACTGGTACAACACCGCGCTGCCCTATAACCTCGAGAACCGCATCGCCGCCTCGGCCGCCGGTCAGGTGCTCGAGAAGATTTATTTGCAGAAGATTCGCGAGGATGCCGGCGCGGCCTACACCACGACGGCTGCCGGCTACGCGCAGCGCGTTGGCGACAAGACCTTCACCACCATCATGGGCGCCACGCCGATGAAGCCCGAGAAGGCCGACGAGGCCGTAGCAATCATGCGCGCCGAGGTGAACAGTGTCGCCGCCAGTGTTGACCCCGCCACCCTCAAGGACATCAAGGAACTCATGCTCAAGGACCACGCCGGCAACGTGAAGGAGAACGAGCACTGGCTGAACGTGATCAGTTCCTACGTTGAGAACGGCATTGACATGGAGACCGACTATGTGAAGACGGTCAACGAGTTGACGCCGGAGAAGGTTGCCGCCTTTGTGCGCGACAAGATTCTCGCCTCCGGCAACAGCATCGAGGTCGTTATGCTCCCCGCCGAGTAACCCACTTATCGACACCAACCAGCGAGGGGTGGCGCGCAACATTGCGCGTCACCCCTCGCCGCGTTTATCCTCAGAAAAAAGTAAAAAATTTGCACTTAATCTCAAAATCGTGTAAAATTGCCTCTTTGATAATCTCAAAATCGTGTAAAAAGGGAATAAAAATACAATTCGTATTCATTCAACAATCCCTTGTAATTAGTTAAAATCGGGAGAATGTTTGCAGGATTGGATTTTTTTCACAAACTTTGCAGTTTAATTGCGACAAAACTGTAAAAAAACATTACTTCGTACATCGTACTTTGTACTTCGTACTTAATCTATGGGTTTTTTCAATAAACTGAAACGGGCCTTCGGCTTCAACGACGACGGTGACGAACTCGACGATGTGCTCGACATCGACATCGCCAGCCAACCATATATCAATCCGTTCAAGCCAAACGAGCACGATGAGCCTCGGCCGGTCAAGCTAGATCCTGAGGCCGAAACGCCGACGCCACACCCGACGCCGGCACCGGTGCCGCAACCGCATCTACAACCGCAACCGGCGCCGCAACCGCAACCGGAAGCCGGCGCCCCCTCCGCCACCGCTCCGGCCCATGTGCAGGCGACGCTCGACGAGTTGATGACCCTCATCAAACAGATGAAGCCGGCGGAGGGCGGCACCGGCGAGGCCGACAAGCAACTGCAAGAAGAACTTGACTCGCGCGCGGCACGCATCACTACTCTCGAGCAGCAACTCGCCGGACTGCGCCACGAGCGCGACGTGCTCCAGCAACGCTGCGACGCGTTGGAGCACCGCGTGGGCGACAGTGCTCTGGGCAAAGAAGTGGCTGCCCTGCGGCAGGTTATCGACCAACTCACCGGCGAGCGCGACCGGGCCGTGAAGGCACGGCAAGACGCCGAGCAGGCCGCCGCCACCGCCGCCGAGGCCCTCAACGAGGCGCACGCCGAGACCGAGGCCGTGCGCGCCACCCTCGACGAGGCCAACCGCCGCGCCGGCACTCTGCTCGAGACTCAGAAACAGATGGAGGACAAACTGGGCGAACTCGACACGTTACGCGACACCGTGTCGCGCCTTAACGCGGAGGTCGAGCGCGCCGCCGCAGCAGCCATCGAGGGCGACGCCGCCGTGGAGCGGGCACGCGCCGAGGCCGACGCCGCACGCGCTGAACTGGCCGCGCTCAACGAGCGCGTGGCCGAAGCCGAACGCAAGCAACGCCGCGAAAACAACCTGCGCAATCAGCGCGACATTGAACTCGCCAACCAGATTGATGACCTCACCCAACGCCTGAAGGCCCGCAACCGTGAGACGGAGGCTCAAGAGCAACGCCTGCGTCAAGCCGAGAGCGACCTGCGCACCGAGCGCGCCGAGCGACGCGCCGAGAGCGAGGCCGCCGCCACCCGCCTGCGGCACACCGAGAGCCAACGCGATGAGGCCGCCGCCCGCCGTGACGCCCTGACAATCGAACTGCGCGATATGCGAGTTCAACTCGAGAAAGCCACCACCGGGCGCCAAGCGTTGCAGGTGAGCCTCGATGAGATGCAGCAGCAAGTCGCGACACTCCAGGCCGAATTGAAGAGAAGAGCCTCACAATCCTCCCCCCTACCCCCTCCTAAAGGAGTGGGAGAAAAAACGCGAGCCTCCATAGTAACACCAGATCCCCTAAAAACACCAAATCCCCTAGAAACACTAGAAACGCTAGATTCCCTAGAAACGCTAGATTCCCTAGAAACACTAGAAACGATAGAAGATCCGGGAAGGCCGGGTGAGACGCGAGACGGCGCGAGAGGCATTGAGCCCCCCAGTCCCCAAGAGGAAAGCCCAAGCGGCCTCGGCGACAGGGTTGAGAGCGACAACGGCGACGAAGTTGAGAGCGGTCTCGGCGACGAAGTTGAGAGCGACATCGACGACGACCTTGACGACATCGACTGGCTCGTGCCCGCTCCACCGAGTCCGCCACGCGAAGAGCCTGACCTCAACCCGGAACCCGAACCCAAAGCCATCATCGACGACCCGCGACAACTCACCCTCTTCTGAGCCCCAATAGACACGCTATGCTGCCGATAACCGAACTGATGAAACAACACCGCCTCATCGAGGTGGAGCGCGACTACGAACGCGACGAACTGCGGCGGCTCTCACAGGTGGACGGCGCCATCCGCAAGACGCGACGCGGCGAGTGCTGGTGGCCCGTGGCGGTGGGAGCCCAACGATATAACTCGCTCAACCAGTTAACTGTGGAGGTACGCCGCGACGCCACGCTTGCCGAGGTGGACCACAACTTTGAGCCGGGCAAGGCGGTGATGTTTTTCCAAGTCACCGGTCTGGACGATATACGCTACTTTGACTTCGCCGCCACGGTGAGCCTTGTGGACGGCGACCGTATGCTCGTGGCCGTGCCCGACGAGGAGGCCGCTGGTCGCCTGCGCCGCGCCGACCGGGTGGGGGTGCAGTTATCGTTTGACGAGACGACCTATCGGCTGATGCTCGGCGCATTGGAGCGCGTGATGCGCGCGCCGTCCGACAGCCGATTGGCGCAGTTGCGCAACACCTTCTACGGTCGTCGAGAGCCGGAGTGGTTCGCCTTTGACGGTCCGTCGTTGCCGTGGCTCAACGCCACGCAGCAGCAGGCTGTGGCGATGGTGCTGCGCGCCAAAGACGTGGCGGTGGTACACGGTCCGCCGGGCACCGGCAAGACGACGACGCTGGTGGAGGCCATCGGCGAGACGCTGCGACGCGAGAACCAGGTGCTCGTGTGCGCCCAGAGCAATATGGCAGTTGACTGGATTGCCGAGCAACTCGCCGACCGCGGCATCGCGGTGCTGCGAGTGGGCAACCCGTCGCGCGTGACCGACCGCATGCTGGGCCTGACCTACGAGCGGCAATATGAGGCCCACCCCGACTATCCGCAACTGTGGGCCATGCGGCAAGCGCTGCGACAACTGCGCTCGGCGCGCCACAAGACCGAAGGCGCCCACCAGAAGATTGAACGCCTGTCGAGCCGCATCACCGAACTTGAGGTGCGCATCCACGACAGCGTGTTTAACAACGCGCGCGTGATTGCATGCACCCTTGCCGGCAGTGGCAACCGTGTGCTGGAGGGCACTCGCTTTGGCACCCTCTTTATCGACGAGGCGGCGCAAGCCCTCGAGGCGGCATGCTGGATTGCCATAGCCAAGGCCCACCGCGTGGTGTTGGCCGGCGATCACTGCCAATTGCCGCCCACCGTCAAGACGCTCGACGCCCTCAAGGGAGGCCTGGGACTGACGCTGATGGAGCGCATCGTCGGCACGTGTCCCACGGCGGTGACGATGCTGGGCGTGCAATATCGCATGAACGAGCAAATTCTCGCCTTCAGCAACCGGTGGTTCTACCACGACCGGGTGCAGAGCGACCCGAGCGTGCGCCACCGCTCTATCCTCGACCTTGACTCGCCAGTGGAGTGGATAGAAACAAAGGACGATGTAGAGAGTAACAAAGGAGTGGAGTGCGATACGTCCGTGCCGTTTCGTGAGACCGGCGAGCAGACCGGCCGCGGCGGCGTCGGGCGCTTCAACGAGGCCGAAGCGCAACTCACCATCGCGGTTGCAGAACAATATGTGGAGCGCATCGGAGCCGCGCGGCTGCGCGACGAGGGCATCGACATCGGCATCATCTCGCCCTACCGCGCCCAAGTGCACCACCTGCGCCATCTGGTCAAACTCAGCAAGACGCTTAAACCGCTGCGGCGCGCCATCACGGTGGCCACGGTCGACGGTTTCCAGGGTCAGGAGCGCGACGTGATTATCATCAGTATGGTACGGCAGAACGAGCATGGCGACATCGGCTTCCTGCGAGACCTGCGCCGCATGAACGTCGCCATCACGCGCGCCCGCAGCAAACTCATCATCATCGGCGACAGCGACACCTTGTCGCGCCACCCCTTCTACCGCGCCCTGCACGACCACGTCAACTCAATTAACAACTCATAATGCATAATGCATAATTATTGACTTCTCAACGCTTAATTATGAATTTTGAAATGAGAATTATGAATTGCAGATTACGAATTATGAATTATTTTTTGTACCTTTGTGGCCGCAAACAATAATGTTTAACCCAACGGTGGAGAAATTTGGCTGCTTGCAACCACCAAAAAAAATGCTAAAATGCGATTTCCCAAGACATTGTAGCAGCCGCGCATAGCCACATCGGCTTAATGCATAATTCATAATTGGCGCCACCTCAGCACACGAACGCTTAATTATGAATTGTGAATTATGAATTATGAATGATGTCATAGTGCTTAGCGTTGCCACCCAAAACTTTTTTAAAAAACAATGAACTATCTATTCACATCGGAATCGGTGTCGGAAGGACACCCCGACAAAGTCGCTGACCAGATTAGCGACGCGCTGCTGGACCGTTTTTTGGCCTATGACCCTCAGAGCAAGGTTGCCATCGAGACGCTCGTCACCACGGGCCAGGTGGTGGTGGCCGGCGAGGTGAAGAGCAACACCTACGTTGACCTGCAGGACGCGGTGCGCCAGGTGGTGACGCGCATCGGCTACGACCGTTCGGAACTGATGTTTGACGGCCGCTCATGCGGCCTGCTGGCGGCGCTGCACGAGCAGAGCGGCGACATTAACCGCGGCGTGGAGCGCGCCACTCCCGGCGAGCAAGGTGCCGGCGATCAGGGAATGATGTTCGGCTACGCCTGCGACGAGACGCCGAGTTACATGCCGCTCACGCTTGACCTGGCCCACACCATCCTGCGCGAACTGGCTGCCATCCGCAAGACAACGCAACTGATGCCCTACCTTCGCCCCGACGCCAAGAGCCAGGTGACGGTGGAGTATGACAGCGAGACCCGGTGCCCCGTGCGCGTCCACACCATTGTGGTGAGCACCCAGCACGATGAGTTTGTGCTGCCCGCCAACGACACGCCCGAGGCTCAGGAGGCCGCCGACACGGCGATGCACGACCGCATCGAGGCCGACGTGCGCAACATCCTTATGCCGCGCGTCATCGCCGCACTGCCGGCAACGCTGCAAGCGCTGTTTGACGATAAAATCATCTACCACGTCAACCCCACTGGCAAGTTTGTGATTGGCGGACCTCACGGCGACACTGGCCTGACGGGCCGCAAGATTATCGTGGACACCTACGGCGGCCGCGGCGCGCTCGGCGGCGGCGCCTTCTCGGGCAAAGACCCGAGCAAGGTGGACCGCAGCGCGGCCTACGCCGCCCGCCACATCGCCAAGAATGCCGTCGCCGCCGGCCTGGCCCGCGAGATACTCGTGCAGGTGAGTTACGCCATCGGCGAGCCACAACCGGTGAGTTTCTACGTCAACACCTTCGGCACGGCGCGCGTTCCTCGCAGCGACGCCGAGATTGCCCAAATTCTCGAGTCAATCTTCGTGATGAGTCCGGCTGCCATCGAGGAGCGCCTCAAGTTGCGGCTGCCCATCTATGAAGAGACGGCGGCCTACGGCCACATGGGCCGCGAGCCGGAAGTCAAGGTCAAGCATTTCCACAGCCCTTACGAGGGCGACCGCGACGTGGTGGTGGAGTTGTTCACGTGGGAGAAACTCGACTACGTCAACATCCTCAAGAACGCCTTCGGGCTAACCGCCTGACTCACTTCCTGTCTCCCGAAAATTCCCGAAAAATATTAATTATCTCCCGTGAATTTCCGTGAATTATCGTGAAATTCTTTTAGACATAAGAAACATAAAAATTATTATTATGATTATGTAAAATATTTTGTCCTTTTGTTCTTTTGTCTAAAACTTTTTACGAAAATTTACGAAAATTCACGGGAGACTATTTTTTCGAGAATTTTCGGAAAATTTTCGGGAGCATATTCAAGGTTGCGGATTTTAGGTGAGAATTTTTCGGGAGTTATAACAACTTGCTAACTTTAAGGATGGAGTTGCTGGACTGTCATAGCCATCGGCCGGAGGCGCTTCGGGCCGTGATAGCGGTGTCGCCGCGGCAGGCGATAGAGGGCGTGACAATCGATGGCACGTCGCGCCTTGCCGCGGGGCTGCACCCGTGGTGGCTGGGCGATAACAACGCCCGAGAGGAGGCGCTGCTGGAGCGCGCGGCCGCGCTACCAACGGTTGTCGCCATCGGCGAGACCGGCCTGGACACCCTGCGAGGGCCGGCGATGGAGGCTCAACTCGCGGCACTGCGGCGGCATATCGCTGTGGCCGAGGCCACCGGAAAGCCTCTGATAGTGCACTGCGTCAGAGCCTCCGGGCCGCTCATCAAACTCTGGCACGAGACGGCTCCACACCGCGTGCGGGCGCTGGTACACGGCTTTCGCGGCAACGTTAATGTGGCGCGCGCGCTGCTTGAGGCCGGCTTCTATCTCTCGTTCGGACACCGGTTCAACGCCGACGCCTTACGATTCACTCCACCCGAGCGTATGCTCGCCGAGACCGACGACGCGCCGCTGCCCATCACCGATGTCATCAACACTATGGCCGCCACACTCGGCATCGACACCACCGCGCTCACCGAGCGCCTGCAGGCCAATCTATCGACCTTCCTATCGTGAATGAACACAAGAGAATTACCCGGAAAAGCGAGGTGATTAACTATTATTAACGGCAAAAAAATTGGTTATGTCAAAAAAATTCCCGTGCTTCGCAACCTCGAAAGGAATAGATCTTTGACTCTTCAGCATCAAGAGATGGTTTCAGTACCGCCCCAACCGAGCCCTCATAATGGCCACGGTGGGAAAATCGATGCGAATTAAAGAAGAACGCCAACCGATTGAAAACAAACGGTTGGCGTTTCGCTTTGTACCCAGAGCCGGGGTCGAACCGGCACGGGTGTTACCCCATTGGTGTTTGAGACCAACGCGTCTACCGATTCCGCCATCTGGGCGATTGCGGGTGCAAAATTACACATTTTATTTTAATTACACGCAAAAATCCTCAACTTTTTTTCAAAAATGTGTAACTTTGCACTATGAAAGAGGAAAACAACACTATTGCCGGCGGTCCGTTCCAGCGCACAGCGCTGATGCTGGGCCGGGAGGCTATGGAACGGTTGGCGCGCGCACGCGTGGCGGTGTTCGGCGTGGGCGGCGTGGGCAGTTATGTGGTGGAGGCGCTGGCGCGCAGCGGCGTGGGCACTCTGGAACTGATTGACAACGACGTGGTGAGCGTAAGCAATATCAACCGCCAACTGGTGGCGCTGCACAGCACCGTCGGTCGGCCGAAAGTGGAGGTTGCCGCCGAGCGCGTGCGCGACATTAACCCGGAGTGCCGGGTCATCGCACGGCGGATGTTCTACCTGCCGACGAACGCCGACGAGGTGGACCTCACATCGTTTGACTATGTGGCCGACTGTATCGACACGGTGAGCGCCAAGATGGAACTGATCCGCCGTTGCACGCGCCAGGGCGTGCCGATAATCTGTTCGATGGGCGCGGCCTATAAGTTGGACCCGACGGCTTTCCGTGTGGCGGACATCACCAAGACGATGATGGACCCGCTGGCGCGCGTGTTACGCAAGCGCCTGCGCCGCGAGGGCATCAACCACTTCCTGACGGTGTATAGCCCCGAGGCGCCCGTTGAGGTCGCCTACGGCGACAGCGAGGAGCACGTGCCGGCGAGCAACGCGTTTGTGCCGGCGGCCGCCGGCCTGACGATAGCCGGCCACATCGTGCGGAGTCTCGCGCAGCCTTGAATATGCTCACGAAAATTTTCTCCCGTGAATTTCCGTGAATTTCCGTAAATATTTTATTTACTCTTTTTTATCATCAAAATTTATTCACGATAATTCACGTAAATTCACGGGAGATAAATAATATTTTTCGGGAATTTTCGAGAGGGAAATATCGAGCCCGTCGGAATTAAGGACATCTACAGGTTACGGGTGGACGACGGTGCCGATGGGCTCGCCGTGCAGCACCTTGTTGAGGTTGCCCACCACGTCCATGTTGAACACATGGATGGGGAGGTTGTTCTCCTTACACATCACGATGGCGGTGAGATCCATCACCTTGAGGCCTCGCGCGAGCACGTCGTCGTAGGAGATGCGGTCAAATCGTGTGGCAGTGGGATCCTTCTCGGGATCGGCTGTATAGATGCCGTCCACGCGAGTGCCCTTGAGCATGACGTCGGCCTCCACCTCGATGCCGCGCAGCGACGAGCCGGTGTCGGTGGTGAAGAAGGGGTTGCCGGTGCCGCACGACATGATTGCCACCTTGCCTTGCTCCATGGCCTCGATGGCGCGCCACTTGCTGTAGTGCTCGCCGATGGGGTGCATGTCGATGGCGGTGAGCACGCGTGAGGGCTGCCCCACGGCGCCGAGGGCACTGCTGAGGGCGAGCGAGTTGATTACCGTGGCGAGCATACCCATCTGGTCGCCCTTGACGCGGTCAAAGCCCCGCGAGGCGCCTTGCAGGCCGCGGAAGATGTTGCCGCCGCCGATAACGATTGCCACTTGGACGCCGTCGACGACGGCCTGCTTGATTTGGCGGGCATAGTCGGCCAGGCGGTTGCTGTCGATGCCGTGACCCTGCGCGCCCATGAGCGACTCGCCGCTGAGTTTGAGCAGCACGCGCTTATATTTCAATTCACTATTCATAATTCTTAATTCTTAATTGGTTATTCTTGGAATAGGAGCAATTGGAGTTAATAACAATAAACGGAAAATTTCCAAAAAAAGCATCCCGTGAATTTCCGTGAACTTCCGTAGAATATTTTAATTCACGAAAATTCACGGAAATTCACGGGAATTAAATTTTTCGGGAATTTTCGTGACGGTAACGTTTACCGTGTTACTGCGCCGGCTGTTGGGCGGCGGTGGTGTCGGCGGGGGCGGGAGCCGCCGCGGGTGCCACGAGGTTCTTGGCGGCGTCGGGGTTGGCGGCCAGAGCGTTGGCGCGCTCGATATACTTGTCGACGTTCACGCGGTTCTCGTTGGCGAAGTTGAGGTATTTATCCTTGATGATTTGATAGGCAGCGGCCTCGTCGGCATACTTGCCTTGCTCGTGAAGCACGGTGGCTTTCTTGAGGATAAACAAGGGAGCATAGAGTTCGTTGCCATCGCAAAGTTTGACGGCCTTGTCAAACGCGCTGAGAGCCTTGTCGTACTGCTTGAGGTTGACGTAGCAGTCACCGAGCAGCGACTGCGAGGCCGGGCCGATGAGGTTGCCGGCGGGGTCGTAGTCCTCGAGTTGCTTCGCGGCCTGCTCAAACTTGCCCTGCTGATAAAGCATAATGGCGGCGTTGAGGTGGGCACGGTTGGCGGGCTTGTTGCTGAACTGGTCGGCCACGGCAAGGTATTGCGCGAGAGCCTTGGCGGTGTCGTTCTGCATCAGAGCCATGTCGGCCACCGAGATGTCTTCCTTGGCCTTGGCGATGTTAGGGTTGCGCACCAGGTAGACGTATCCTGCCACGAGCAGGATGACGGCCACGATGCCCGTGAGGACATAGGTAATCATCTTCTTGTTGTCCTCGACGCGCTGCACGGCGCCGGTGATTTGCTCGTTCACCTCCTCGATGGTGGTGCGGGCACTTCCATTTTGTTTCTTAGCCATAATTATGATAAGTCTTTGTTATTTACGCCATTAACTGCGTGGCGGCGTGTTGCCGTCCCGTCAAGGGTGCAAAATTAGTGTTTTTTCCTGAATAATAAAAGAAAAACGCCTTTTTTTTGCCGCATGATTATGAAGAGGCGGGTGGGCTAAGGGGTGGGAGAGACGGTGTAAGAGCCGGAGGCGGAGACGCGCACGTAGGTGTCGGAACTGAAGTTATAGTTGGTCATCAGGTCATATTGCTCGCCGCCGTTGTTATTGTTGATAATCCAGTTGGTGTCGCTGCCGCGCGAGTAGGCCTCGCTCATGTCAAACACCATCCACTCCGTGCCGGCGATGGTGGTTGTGCCGGAGGGCGTCACGCCGGGCCACGCGGCCTCCACGTCGCTATTGGTGGTCGACGACCAGACGTACATCGCATAGGCGCTCCAACCCAGTTCGCTGTGAACGTACATCTTGTGGCCGGCGGGTTGCGGGTCGGGCACTGCGCCGCCGGGGTTGTTGAGGATATAGTCGAGCACGTTGTTCACGTCGCCCACGTCCACCGCGCCGTCGCGGTTGACATCGTAGCGGCTGTTGCCGCCCATGACCATCACGCGGTATCCCTTACCCTCGAGGCGCAGTGTGGGTGTGGCGGAGAGGGTTGTCGTCTCGACCGTAGTGACGACACCGGCGCTCACGGTGCTGCTGTCGAGCCACTTGACGTAGTCGCCCGGCGTGACGCCGCCCAGGGTGACGTCCACCGTGTTCTGGCCCATGTTGAGCACCACAAGCACTGTGGAGGCGCCGGCTGCCTTGGTGAAGGCCAGCACGCTATTGGTGCTCACGGTGTGGAACGTGGGCACCACATCGTCGGCCAGCGCGGCCTGGGTGTGGCGCAGTGAGGCCAGGGTGCGCACCGTGTTTTTCATCTTGCTGTCCACCGTGTTCCAGTTCACCTTGCTGTCGTTGAAGTAGTCCAACTTCTGGTTGCAGCCGATTTCCTGACCGTTGTAGAGCAGCGGCATGCCGTAGATGGTGAACATGAGCGTGGTCAACGCGTAGCGGTTGTTGCCGTAGAGGTCGGTGAGCGACTTGCCGCCGTCGTTATAGTTCACATCGTGGTTGTTGAGATAGACCATGCGCGACACGGTCGCCGTCTTGCTGGCGTTGATAAAGCCGGCGCAGCGCGAGCGCAGGTTCTCGCCGCTACTGCCGTTGGGGCCGAAGGCCGCCAACTGTCCCTGGAAGTTCCACGCGTAGTCGTAGTCAAAGCCGGCGTTGAGCAGGCGCTTGACGTCCTGCACGATGTCGGTCTCGCCCAGGAACCACACTGTCTTGCCGGCCTTGTGGCCCTTGATGAGCGGTATGGCCGACTGCCAATAACTCGTGGGAATTGCCGTGCTCGAGATGTAGTCGCAGCGGTAGCCGTCCACGTCGGCCTCGTCAATCCAGTACTTGAGACAGTCGTTCATCGCGTCGCACAGGTCGGCGTTGTTGTAGTTGAGTTGATAGACGTCGCTATAGTTATTGGGGTGGACAATCGAGGTGCCGTTCTTGACGTAGTATTCGGGGTGCTCGGTGACCCATCGGGCGTTGGTGGCCGTGTGGTTGGGCACCCAGTCGAGCCACACCTGCATGCCCAGGCTGTGGGCGTGCGTGACAAAGTTCTTGAGGTCGGACACGGTGCCATACTTGGGGTTGACGGCCTTGAAGTCGGTGGCGGCGTAGGGGCTGTTGATGCCGCCGCCTCGCGGATAGATTGGCATGAGCCACACGATGTCAACGCCCAGCGTCCTGAGTTCCGACAGGCGCTCTTGGGCGGCCTGTAGCGTGCCGGCAGCGGTGAACGAGCCCACGTTCATCTCATAGATGACGCGGTGTTTGTCGCCCAGCGGCGTGGTGTCGTCGATAGTGACAGCCGGTGCGTCGGCGCTGTCGCCGTTGAGGATGCGCTCCAGCACGGCGTTCACGTCGCCCACGTCCACCGTGCCATCCATGTTGATGTCGCAAGGCACAGCCGCCGCCGCGCCCATCGCCGCGGCAATTATAGCCGCAATCAGTAGTAGTTTCCGTCTCATTTAGGGTTGAATTTTGATCCGGTTTTTAATAGTATAAATCGTTAGTTTGGCCGTTCCACGCGGAACAGCCTGCAAAAGTAGTGATTAGTTGAGAGATAAGCAACGATTTTTTGGTTTTTAAAAAAAAATCGCCGCTGATTTTTAACTTTGGGCATCGTCGCGCATCTATCATGTGAACGACAGTCAAAAACCGATGCACGAGCAATGAGCACTACCAACGCCGACATAGAGTTGCTGCGCCAACTGCGCGACCCGTCCCGCAGGGACGAGGGCTTCGCCACTCTGATGCGCCGCTACGGCCGCCGCCTCTACTGGCACCTGCGCCGCATCGTTGTGGACCACGACGACGCCGAGGATGCCCTGCAAGAGACTGCCATCAAGGTGCTCGACAAACTCGATGACTTCAGGGGCGACGGCGACCTGATGGCGTGGGTCTATAGCATCGCCACGCGCGAGGCGCTGCAGACGCTGCGCCGCCGCACGTCGCTCTTCCAGAGCATCGACAGCCTGAGCGACGACCTCGCCTCCAAGTTGCCCGCTCCGGCCAATGACGGTCCCGACGCCGCGCTACTGCTCCAGCGAGCACTGCTGCGGCTGCCCACCACCCAGCGCATCGCCTTCAACATGCGCTACTATGACGAGATGCCCTACGAGCAAATCGCCGCCGTGACCGGCAAGAGCGTCGGGTCGCTCAAGACAAGTTACCACATCGCCGTGGAGAAAATCAAAGAATATCTTAAAGCCAACGCATTATGAGCCAAGACAACATCAACACTCTCACCCGCGAGATGCCGTTTGCCGATGCCGACGCCGCCTACGTCGACAGCCTTGTGGAGCGCGCCACGCGCCGCGCTATAGATGGCGCTGCCGCCCGTCGCTCGGCCCGCCGCCGCACCCTGCGTCGCCGTTGGGCGGTCGCGGCCGCAGCAGCAGCCGTGGCGCTGGTGGTCACTCTCGCCGTCTTCGTCACCGGCCGCAATGCGGGCAACATAGCCGATAGCGGTGCACTGCTCGCCGCGAGCACCGGCGCCGACAGCGTCCGCGATGAGTTCGGCTTCGCCACCATCGACTACACCGCCGATGATAGCGCGACATTGGCCACCGAGACCGCTGCCGAGGCTACAGCCGACCCCGGCCCCATCGACAAGTTTATCAACACCCTCGACGAGGCCGATGCCGAGATGCTAGCCTCCTACGCTGCACGCTTCGGCGACGAATACGACATCGACGACAACTATATCTAAAATGGTTGCGCCGCCCTGGCTGGCGGGAAATCAATCAATCCCTTTTTTTTATTTTGAAAGATTTCCCACGCGATAGCGTGGCCCAATCATAAAAACTCATCAAGTAACGACAATTATTCAAATAAAAAATTCACAAGACTATGAAGAAGATGTTATTTCTCGCGATGATGCTCGTGGTCAGTGCCACCGCCATCGCCCAAGAGATGCCCGACGAGGGCATGGAGACCCGCCTGTTTGAGGCCAAGATGCGCGAGATGGTTTACCGCCTGAAACTCACCGACCAGCAGAAGGCCAAGTTTGAGCCCATCTACCGCGACTACGACGCGCAGATGCGCCAGACGGTGAGTCCGCGCGACCGCAAGATGGACAAGAAGCGTTCCAAGGACGACAACGTGACCGTCGAGCAGGAGGCCGCCATCATCAAGGAGCGCCTGCAGAATCAGAAGAAGGCCGCCGACATCCGCCTCGGCGTTGTTGACAAACTCGCCACCGTGCTCTCCGCCAAGCAACTGCGCCAGTTCTTCCAGGTGGAGAAGAAGATGCAGGAGAAACTGCGCCACAATCCCCGCGGCCACCGTCACGGCGATGGCGACCGCGACCGTGGCGACCGCGGTGACCGTCGCGGCAAGCGCGGCGACCGCGCGCGCGACTGATTTTTAAATCAAGAATGCCGAGGACGGTTCTTCTGTTTCACGCCTTGTCGCTGAAACAGAAGAACCGTCCCCCATATTTTCGGAAAAAATGCGTTTTTTAGCCCTAAAAATTCGGAAAAAATGCGTTTTTTCTTTGAAAATTTTCGGAAAAAGTGTATTTTTGTGGCACTTATTTTTACGAAAAAGTGCGAATATTATGCTCAAACGCAAGATAGAGAACGAGATACGTCATTATTTTACTTCCTCATCAAACCGGATATTGATTATTGACGGAGCGAGGCAGGTGGGTAAGTCATATATAATCCGCCACGTGGGTCAACAGATGTATAAAAATTATATCGAAGTTAATCTGTTGGAGGATGCCAACGGCCCGCAGTTCTATCGGTCGGTGAAAACACCCTCCGATCTATATATGCGCTTGAGCGTTCAATTCGGAAGCAAACTTGGGAATAAGAGTGACACATTGGTTTTCCTTGACGAAATCCAAGCCTATCCTCACCTGTTCACGATGCTTAAGTTTCTCAAGGCCGAGGATCGCTTCACCTATATTGCCAGCGGCTCGCTGTTGGGGGTCGCACTGGCCAAATCGGTCTCGATACCGATTGGCAGCATAGAGGTTAAACACATGTATCCTCTTGATTTTGAGGAGTTCTTAACGGCTAATGGCTGGAACGCGGAGGTAATGGAGTATTTGAGGAAACATTATCTTGAAGAGAAATCCCTCGACGAGGGGATGCACTCCCAATTGATGGACTTGTTTAGGAAATATCTGCTTGTGGGTGGGCTGCCTGACGCGGTGAATACCTTTGTAGAAAGCGGCAATATGGCTCTGGTGCGCGACATTCAGCAGTCGATACACGACTTTTATGGCGATGACGCCTCGCAATATGACCGGCAGAACAAGTTGAAGATACGTAGCCTTTATGCCGTAATCCCTTCAAATATGGAGAACAAACGCAAACGCCTGTTTGTCAATAGTATTGAGGGAAAGAGCAATAAGCGGTTCAGCGACTATGCCGATGAGTTTGAGTATCTGCTGCAAGCCGGCATTGCGCTCGAAGTGAAAGCGGTGTCTCAACCTCGTTTCCCAATGCTGGAGTCCTGCGTCAAAAATCTGTTGAAACTCTATCTTAACGATGTGGGCATTTTAACGAGCGTGTTATACCGCAATAACATCACTGCCGTGCTCGACGACGCGGCGAGCATTAACCTCGGTTCGGTCTATGAAACAGCGGTCGCTCAAGAGTTGCATGCCCACGGCCACAAACTGTATTACTATGATAGTAAAAAGCATGGTGAGGTGGACTTCTTGGTTGAACGCTTTGATTTGTTGTCGGTGATGCCGCTTGAGGTTAAGTCCGGTAAAGATTACAAAGTGCACAGCGCGATAGACACGTTCATCTCCAATGCCGATTATAACGTCAAGAAGGCTGTTGTCTTGTCCAATAGCCGCGAGGTCGTTTCAGAGGCTGGAGTCACATATATGCCCGTCTATTTCGTGATGTTCATCTGACTAATAATTATCTCACGTAAAATCCGTAACTCGTTGTTTGCCTGTCCAAAATTAAAATTTCTCTCGTCTATTTCCGTCTATTTTCGTCTATTATTCTCACGAAAAATCCGTAAAATCTTTATCGTAAAATTTTGCATCCCGTGAATTTCCATGAACTTTCGTGAAATATTCTTATGATGAAAATTAGTGAATAATCTCAATTTTGAAATCTAACCCAACTTCAACGCTGTAAAAAATTTACAGCGTTGAAGTTGGGTTAGGTTTCGATACACCAAAAAATGTTTTTTTCAAAATGATTGGCTAATTTTGCACTTGCCAGTTGAAACTGCGTCCTGCCATTCCTGCACCAAAAGACATATTTTTTTTACCCGAAAAGTACTCAATATAAAAATTATTTGTATCTTTGTCGAATGAAAAAGCTGTTGTTTACAATTGTTTGTTTTGTGTTGTTTTGTCAAAATGTCTTCTCACAAGATGTTGACAAAAGATACGTGATGGCTTATAAAGAGATGACATCGATGTTGGAAGGAATAACAGATCTTTCAATAAAACGAGCTGTTTTTTTGTCTGAGTGGGCTTATCTTGATGGGAATCTTGATTATGAAAAGGACTTTTGTGAAGAAATCAATCGTGTATCAAATTTTATTAATAGTTTTATTTCTGTTAATCACTTAGAAAAGTATAAGACGGCAAAACAAATGGCCTTGTGCGAATATTTTTTTAACCCATGGTCTGGCAACAACTATAAACCTTATACCTACGATTTTACTGGAGAAATCCCCACTAATGATTGGAGAAATCAGTTTGTGTCAAGGGTGCTTAAGTCTCATAAAGGCCAGTGTCACTCATTACCATGGGCATACAAATTGTTTGCGGAAGCTATAGAGGCGAAAGCTTACATTGCTCATGGTCCAGGACATTGTTTTATAATGTACAAAGATGAAGATAATCTTTACCCTGAAGAATGGGTTAATGTAGAATTGACATCGCACCAATATCAACCCACATTTTGGATAAAAGAGTATTTTGCCATTTCTGATTCAGCCATCTCGAAAGGCACATATTTAACACCGCTAAGCGATAGACAAACAGTTGCAGCACAATTGACTGATTTAGCATTTGGATATAATGCGAAGTATCATAAATACGATAAATTCACATTAGATTGCGTGCAAATGTCATTACGGTATTACCCGATGAATCCTAATGCAATTATTATTAAGGGAAAATCTGCCGAGACACTTCTCCTCAACTACTTAAAAAAGAATGGAGGACTAGCGGATTACTATACTGATTATTTAGACCTATTAATAATGGAATCTCAGCAACAATTAGCGAACACTTATATGACACAATTAACAGAAGAACTTAAGCAACGTTGGGAATCAGGATATGGTATTTTACAAGAACATCAAAAAAAACAAGGATATGAATAAGGTAATTAGTATTTTGTTATGCTTATGTGCTAGCATTTTTAATGTCGCTTACGCTTATGGTCATTTATCTCCCTATGCTTATTGCGCTGGAAATCCTATTCGGTATATTGACCCTAGTGGTTGTGAGATTAGGGGAGTAACACGCGATGATGCGGCAATGGCAGTACAAGATATCAGAGCCATTTTCCCGGGTGATGAATTTGAGCAATTTAGGGGGCTTATTGTTCAGTCAGGGAAAAAACAGAATGGATATTCATTGGCAAAGATTAATGATGATGCATTATCTGCCGCATTATATGGGCTAACTTTAAATGGAGATCAACAAGCTATGGTTGATATTGTTGTTAATACCATTAACTCTCCATCTAAGCATTTTGTTGAGTATTTAAATAGCGATGGTTTACTGTCTAACAGAGGAACAGAAACTATTTCTCCACTGCTGCCAAGTTATATTGATGTCCAGAGGACAATGGATAGATATGGCGGCATTCCTGCTTTTTTGGTGAAATCTATTGGTGGCGGTGGTGTAACCACTGAGATTAATAATGGAACGTACTCTGTAATTTTGATGGATCCGCTATTGCATCTTAATGGGATTTCCGTAACTACTGGACACGAAATCTTTGGGCATGGGCGTTCATTGTCAATAGGACACACATCTGAAATGCAACAACATATTGATGCTGTTCAAACAGAGAACTTGATTCTTAGAATGATGGGGATTCCTTTTATTAATACTGGAATTAATCATGGTCCAAAAACCTTGGTACCAAATGCCACAGCTTTACCTTCTTTTAGATGAAACAATTTTATATCTTAATAATTATATCCATTCTCTCGAAGTCAATATCTTTAGCATCTGATTTTGATTGTTTTTATGAGGGGCAGAGAAATGGATTATCAAATTTAATTGCGAATTCGCAACTAAAAGACAGTGTGGCAGGAAAGTCATATTGCGCGTTTTACATGAGTGGTTGTAATGGTATTACTTCATGGATGATTGCAATTGACAATATCAGTTTTTATAGTGTATTCTATGCCGATTCACATTTGACAGCACTCTGTTATCAATATAATACTGTCCATTTACCAAAAGATGACCAAATGATGCAACAGTTATTTTCTTTAATCAATACTGAACACGTACTTAAACAGAAAGTTATAGATAGTAATTATACGCCATTCTTATACTATTTTACTATATGCGATAATAATCATAAAGTATTATTCGAATGGAACCAAAGTACAAAATTATTGGAAAATGACATTAATAGTCCAGATAAAATGTTTGGTCCTATTTGTTTATCTTTTTTAATCCCTGATTTATATTAATTGGTTATCCTATGGCTTCAACCGTATAATTACCAACTCTCGGCTGGAGTCAGCTGATTGCCGAAGGCTTGTTCCTCAATGTCGTAAAACTCATCAGAAAGGCTGGCAAGATACTTGAAATTCCAACGATTTTTCTTCATCGTCAGCAATACCGAAATCATCTTCGATGCGTGCTTGATGTCCAGTGCGCTGATGTCTACGCCTTGATAATAGTGGTGCAGCTTCTTCAGCGGTTCGATTTGTTTTGTTGTTGCTTTCATTGTCTCGGTTGAAATGTGGTGGGGATTGCTCCCCACCTTGTTAAACATTCTTGTTATTCTTCTTCCCAATCATTGCAGGAATTTTGTTCGCTCACATCTTCATCGTGCTTGGTGCAATACCACAAGTGCCAGCCACAAGCACATGAAAATTTGCAATAATAGCAAATGTGCTCAACCTGCTTTTTTACTCTCTTGTTCATTTTACTGCTTGTTAAGATAGTTAGTAATCTCGGTAATAATTCCCTCATAGTCATCGCCTTCGTGGATTTGCCACATTTCACACTTCTCTCTTGTGCTCTTGTTGTGTGCAAAGATTGTCCACCACTGGCGACCTTCATAGTTCGAGCAGTCAATGCTCAAACTTCTCTCGGTGCAGATGTTAAAAACTGCGTCCTGAATTTTGCGGATTGTCGAAATCGCTTTTTTCAATTCTCTTTTCATAGTGCTTGGTGTTTGTGGTGGGCGGCTTGTGAGGCTCGCCCACCTTGTTAAACTTCAAATTACTTGCTCTCTTTCTTTGCGCTCTTGCGTGTGGCTTTCTTCTTGGGTGCGCTCTCCTGCGGTGCGCTCGGCTCATCGCAACAATCGTGCAAACCGAATGCAGAGTCAAGCTTGCTTGAACTATGCTGAGGTGCAGCCTTTGTTATCTAACCCAACTTCAACGCTGAAATTTTTTTTCAGCGTTTTTTGTGGTTATTTTCGGTAGGAGAAAGGTGGCAATTGGTTGATTTTCAAATGTGGCGTTTCCTGCAAGTTGGTTTGTAATACCCACAGGTTACGTTTTTTTGTTGTATCTTTGCGGCGATGTACTTCACTTCAGTCATAAGATACAGTCCGGAACACGACAGGGAACTCCGCTACTATAAGATAAAGGAGTCTTTTCGAGATGTGCTTGGCCGCGTTCACACGCGTGTTATGCTC
>JAFTDD010000014.1 GCA_017454355.1 Muribaculaceae bacterium | reverse complement strand
CGGTCAGAATAAATTCTGCCCCTACAATCCTAAAACGATATACTCTGTTTATAAGCAATTGTTTATACATTACTCAGGTTTCTGATGTAAAAGTAATTGGTAGTCATGTTAATAATAAGCGGCAACTTGTAGGGGCAGAATTTATTCTGCCCGCCTGCCGCAAATGGGCAGAATAAATTCTGCCCCTACATTTCTCACAACTATCAATTTATCTACTATAGAAACTTGAGTACATTATAAACTTGAGTTATTAATTTTGGCGTATCAGTTCTTCATATAAGTTTTCTAATCCCGACGAGATAATATCGGGATTGTAGGCGGCGGCCGTCTCAAAAGCCGCAGCGGAGTGAGAGGCGACCATATTGCGGTCGTTAACGTAGGCCATCACGGCCGAGAACAACTCATTTTTGTTGCCGCTAGTAATCAAGAGGCCGTTCACGCGCTCTTTGACGATGTCGGGGATGCCACCCACATTGCTTGCGATAACCGGCATCCCGTTGGCCATCGCCTCAATGATTGTCATCGGCAATCCCTCGGCGTAAGACGGGAGCACCAGCACATCGTGGCTGTCAAACATCTTCTGTTTCTCTTCGCCCTTAACCCAACCGCGATACACCACCAGGTCGCCGAGGTGGTTCTCGCGGATATACTTGCCGACATTGCAGTCAATATCATTGCCACACAGCGTGAACTGCGTCTTCTTGCTCAACCGTCCCTTGTGGCTGACGACCATCTCAAGCAAGTCCATCGCACCCTTGTCGCGGGAAACGAAGCCCATAAACAAGAAACGTAACTTGCCGTTAAACTTGCGCTCAATGTGCGGTGGTGACGGCACCGGGTTGGGAACAACAGCGATCTTGCCGGTGTTAATAATAGAGGAGAAAAACTCTTTCCACGTCGGCGTGAGAGCAATCACCTTGTCGCAATATTTCAGGCCGTTCTCCACAAACGCCGGATACTCGGCATAATATTGGCTGAACTTGCCGCTATGAACGTGCATTATCACCTTCTTATTGAAAAACTTGGCTATACGGGCAAAGTAGGACGAGCGTTTGTAACTAAAGTAAGACGACGTGTGGATGTGAACAATCTTGATCGAACGGCATAAAGCCAATTTCAACGAATAGTGGAGAAATGCATAAACCAGAAATATAAACTTCGTAATTCTTGTACCGTCGCACGAATTGGCAAGAAAATTCATGTCGTCAAATATATAATTGTCGTAATTCGACAACACCTGGGCTATGCCACCGCGCGAATGGCGATAGGAACAACCAACCTGTAACACTTGATTTGAAATCTGATTATGCACCATAAATTGCGATATGTGTTAACTTGTCACGTGGCAACATCAAAAGCCATTATATATAGTCAGCAACTGCCGTTTAACCTGAGACGGCAGATAATTATCCGCAATCCTTTTGGACTGTTCACCATACGCGTATCTCTTGTCTGCATCTTCCACAAGAGTAAGAATTGCGTTTGACAACGCACACACGTCTTTGACGGCGACAAGGTAACCGTTCTCCTCATTCTTCACAATCTCGGGAATGGCGCCAACAGGCGTCGCGACAATCGCCAAACCGTAACTCATCGCCTCAAGGATGCTCACTGGCAGACCTTCAACATGACTCGGCAAGACGTAAATCTGGCATTGATTGAGTAGAGCGATTTTTTTATTACCATCTACCCATCCCTCATATTTCACAACTTCATCGATGTCTAAATCACTAATCATAGCCTTTAGCATCGCCATCTTTTCTTCGCAACCAACACCGCATATATGTATTTGCGCTTTGCCTGCCAACTTATCTTTAATCAAGGTTGTCGCCTCAAGCAGTTCAAAGACACCTTTCTCAATGCGAATGAACCCGAGAAACAGAATGTGGATGAGCCCGTCATTCTCAGATTCTTTTAAAGTCGGCTTCGCAATCACATTGTTCACAACCCATATCGGCTTATCATATCCAATCTCATTCTTAAACACATCACGCCATGACTTCGACAACACAATAAGCCCGTCACACGTGTCTAATACAGGACGCACCTTGGACACGTAACTATGGTAAAACTTGCCAAACTCACCTCCATGAACGTGCAAGATAACTATTCTATTGAAGAACTTTGCCAGTTTAACAAAATAGACAGTTCTCCAAAAACTGTTGTTGCTGGACGTGTTAATATGCACAATCTTAATTTCCCGATTGAACAATAACGTGAAAAACATCTTAATCCATGCTAGCAGCATTACCCACACTTTTTTGAGTTTCGAGCCTTTGCATGAATTTGCTATTGACTTCATCTTGCCATCAAACACAAGAATTTCAATATTATTAATAAACATGGCCACGCCACCTCTCGGAGAAGAATGGTCTGGACCAACCATCAGCACCTTTTCAAAAAGAGATTCCATTTGCAAAATCAATTATATATCCTATTCAACATTTGCTTACAGAAAAATGACTGCTCAATTACGAGAAACCACAACTAATTATTAACAAAACATGGACAATCACAATTATTGCCCTACTGATGTACGCAAACCATCATGTTGGCGGATGGGCTACCGTTCCATCATAATCGATAAACACATTACCTAGAATCATTTCCGGATCAAACAACAGGTTCCTCTGCTGGACAATAGCGGTCAGAATTGCATAACTTGCAGCCAAAAAAATTAATATAAAGAGAGATGCCTTTATCCCATTCAACTTATTATGATTGAAAAATAAAACAATAAATATAAATGAGTACAGCAACATGATAGTATACATTTCAAATCGCCAGAAAAACGAATGGTCAGAATATCCAAAATTAACTATAGTGAACAAAGTCAAGAAGAAACAGAATAATTTGTGGTATTTTGCAGGGAATACACAATGTCTTCTATACAAGAAAAACAGAACGATAAATCCTAATGCAATTATAAAGTCATTTCTGTATTCATAAAACTTATTGACATTCTCTCGAAAGCCAAGTGTCGTCTCATAGATAGAATTAAACCGATATTCATTGTATTCATTATTCCCGAATGAAGTCAAAAAGGGAATGTGTTGATAGGCAAATGTTCTGAAATCGAATGAATAAGCCCTTGCACACAATGCTGTAATCAAGATAACAAATCTCGTTTTGTAAAATTTTGATTTTATAAAAAACTCAACAATGGCAACCATTGTCAAGGTGAACAATGAAAAATGTGCAACAAAGCAGAAACACGAAATTATTAAATACCGTATTTTACCAGTATTAACATATTTGAGATAAAAACCAAGAAAGAAAAAGCAACCAACCCAGAATCGGATACCTTGATACATGACGAACTGATAAGCACATGCCACCGTGACTAAAGACGCTATTTCACCGGCTGTCAACTCTCGTTGCTTATAGTACTCTTTAAATTGTCTGAGCACAAATAGCAGCAACCCAAAATGTATAGCACATGTTACTCCTCCAAATACGCGATGAGACGTAGAGAATCTGGTAAATATATATTTATAAAAAATATGATAGTAATCAGCACCTATTAAATAAGCGCGCTTATCATTAAGAACATCTATTAGACTTCGACCAGGATACAAGTGTATCATATCCATGTAATGACGCATCAAGTCATGAACAAATGAATAGTGATATCCAAAGTAGAACGCAAACAAGACAATAAACACTTGGGATGCGGTATACTTGAAATAACGAATCGAAACCAACAAACTGGTTAGAGGTGAAATCACCAATAATACAGTTTGTAAAAATATATATGAACGTTGTGTATAGTTGGTTTGCAAAAGCATAATATAATATCAAATTATCATCGCTGTGACTGCTCAAACGCATTTATGAGAATCACAACCCGTACCCCTTAAGCATATTGTCTATAGATTTGATATACCTGCTTGAAAATTTCAATATAATGGCAAAAGTAAATTTTCTTATTTGATCGATGGCAATTCCAATTATAAAATACAACAAAATCAACAAAATGGTCAAACCAATGAATGATAGAATATCATGTGTTTCATAAAAATTTCTAATTGTTGATTTATACACCGTTACACCAACTTGACAATCATTCAAGAGATACACCATTGTAACCGAAGATGCGATTGAATTGATGGAAGAGCAGTAGAATTGACGAGACTTTGCGGTAAGAAGCAAAAAAGAAACTGCCGTCAGAATTAAAGCGGGATTTATTTCTGAAAGAATCCTGTATCTTGTCATAATCAGCGAATTCAACACCAGCGAAAGAAATGCCGTCAACAGCAACGTTTTTTTGGAAATTTCGATGGGATATAGCCTTAAATATCGTCCTAAAAGATATAATTCCATAAACCAAAGTGTTGAATTGCCATGACGGAATGTCAATCCAGGAGAGAATGGATCGAACGCCGTCACCACCACATAAATAATAATGATAGTGGACAACAGGCCTTTTCGAGTCAATGCCTTTACCGCCGCATTTAATATGGGTGTAAATATGATAAGTCCTATGTAGCAGACAATAAACCAATACAGAATAGTATTAAAACGTATATGTTTATCAAATCCAAAATTTCCAAATAAAATAATGGAGAATGAAATTGCTGATATAAAAACAACTTGATAAATCAAACCGAACAGTTTTGAGATTCTTAGTTTTGTTCCAAACCAGCCTGTTATCAATACAAATATATTGACTCCAGTCATGCCGAGTGTGCACGCAAAAGCCCTCCAAACGGAATACGAACCAAAATCCTGAAATGGTTTATAGGCTGCATGAACAATCAATATCAATACAATAGATATAATTCTCAAAACCTCGAAGTTTGACTCTCTCTGAACCTTCGTCTCCATAAACCTTTCACTCCACTATTATTAAGAATGGACACACATTCACGATATTATAACTAACAACCCGACAAAAACTTAGTTTGCCATAAAGAAACGCACAATCTAAGCGTCATCAATAATAACCCGAATCCGTATTTCTTTGACATTATGGCAATCTTGTACAATGGTGGGCATACTTTGTTGGTTAGTATGTCACTAAGAGTGAGCATACTCAAAAAATCGCTTTCTTCTTTTTCTATTTCAGACTTAGAGTATATTAACTTCTGTGACAAAGAAATAACCTTAAAAGACATTAAGCCCTCATCAATCATCCTCGGATGAGCGTGGTTGTCAAAGAAATCATCTACCAAAGAATTATAACGTTTGAACGCATCAATGTGTGTGCTTCTATTTTGATTTGTTATTGAACTGTTTCCTTTATCGTAATGGTACAAGACTTTATCCACCACGGCAAATGAAACCGCGTAGTAAAAGACACGCACCACAACACTCTTGTCGTCGAGCATGTTGAGTCCTTCAATAGGCCAAATTTCATTGTTGACAAAGATGCTACGACGAATTAACTTGTTGCAAAGGCTACAATACATCTCGCCACTTAAAGCGAATGCAAGATATTCATCGGTTGTCTTGCCGGTTGGAGTGCTCAACACCTCTCTCTTGCCACAGGGCCATTCCCTTACGATATCACAGATGACCACATCTGCATCTGTTCTGACGGCCTCGGAGTGAAGATGCTCAAGATAGTCGGGCTCAACATAGTCATCGGCATCAACATGAATTATATAATCGCCTGTTGCAGCCAGCATGCCAGTCTTACGAGCAGCAGCACACCCGCGATTACAATCGTGTCGCAGTATGCGTGCGCGATCATTTAAACAACTGCTGTCAATTATTGCTTGGACAATTGCAACGCTATCATCGCTGCTGCCATCATCAACAACTATCAACTCGAAATCGCCAAACGTCTGAGCGACTATCGATTCAAGTGCCCGGCCGACACGTGATGAGGCATTATACATGGGCATCACAACACTGATAGTCGGCATCAAATTGGCGAGAAAAAGAAATAATACAAAACCTGGACGTTGGTCTCAGTGGGTGTGTACGAGGCCTTGAGAATCTCAATAGGCACATAGGTAATCGTGAGAGCAAGCAACACAGCGAGTTGCCAACGGCGGCGCGTCTGCCACAAGAGACTGCACGAATAGGCTATCATAACCATAGTGCAGATTGTGAGCAATTCGGTGGGCCTCAAGAAATAGAACGATGTGTTAATCAACGCTTGATGCAGGCACTCCCCAATCACCATCGCCAAATAGAACACCGGCAACGCCTTGTCTTCCTTGAAACGTTTCCTCACAGCCGGATAGAGCAAAATCACCATCACGACAGCGGCAAGTCCCATCAGCCTCGCGGGACCGAAAGTCACCCAACGGAAGTTGCCGGAGAGCACATCGGCCATGTTCTCTTGATACCAGTCGCCAAAGCCCAAAGGCTGCGCCAATTGGAACACCGGCCGGAACACCTCAAGCCACACAGGTTTGAGACCAATGAGCACGCTCACGGACAAGCAGCCAATCGCCAACCACGGCTTTCCAACACGCCGCAGCGGAGCGTAGCACAACAGATAGACCGGCAACAGCAGTAACGCCGCACGGTGAATCAGCGAGGCAAGCAGCACACACACCGCATACGGCCAAAAACGACGCTCGGCAATCAGCGGCACCAACGCCACAAAAAGGCACTCCACCACTCCCTGACGGATAGTGTTCATGAAGTGGATATACCAGATGTTGAGCACCAGCACTAACGACAACCACGGCAACAAGTGCTTGCGGTCACGCAGGCCGATGAACAGCAGAGCAGCCTGAAGCAAAGCCCAAAAGCCGAAGTAGAGCGTGTAATGTGACCTACAAGCCACAAAGCCACGAGTTATCCACTCAAAACCGACCTCATAGTTATGACGAGTGAACACGCCGGTGTCCATCATCGCCATATACTGGTTATAGTAGGACTGGTGGTCGTAACCGGTCCCCCACCGCAACCCGGCAACCACAGCCAGCAACAACACGCCGACAACAATCTCCCATGCAACTACTCGTGTGGCATCCCGCTCTACTCGACGCAGGGAATGCCACATGAGCAAAAACAAAGCAGTCGCCGTGGAGATGTAAACGCCAAGGCTTACTATCAGGTCACTCACGTTCTATCGTGGTGAGATTATCGTTTGAAGATGCCGCAGAAGTCGAGGATCACTTTATCATCGCGCCACTCCAACGTCTTGAACTCGTTGTGGGCCGTGAGGAAGACAACGATGTCGGCTGTGTCGTAGGCCGTGCGATAGTCAGTGAGTTTAAACACCTTGTGCTCACTGATGTTAGGCTCAACAACCATAATGTCGGCGTTGTTGCAGCTCTGCATCACGCTCGTGACAATGTGCTTGGCAGGCGACTCGCGCAGGTCATCGATATTGGGCTTGAACGCCAGGCCCATCATCGCCACGCGCGGCTTGCGCTTGTGGTCGAGCTCAAAACGCAGCATGGCGTTCTTCACGCGCTCCACACACCACTCGCTCTTGTAGTTGTTGATCTCGCGGGCCTTGCCGATAATCTGAGCCTCCTTGGGGAAAGCCGCCGTGATAAAGTACGGGTCAACGGCGATGCAGTGACCGCCCACTCCGCAACCGGGCTGCAGGATGTTGACGCGCGGATGCTTGTTGGCAAGCTCAATCAGGCGCCACACATTGATGCCGGCCTTCTCGCAAACAATCGACAACTCATTGGCAAACGCAATCTGCACGTCGCGGCTGGAGTTCTCGGTGAGCTTGCACATCTCGGCCGTGCGGCAGTTGGTGCGGTGCAGTGTGCCCTGGACAAACTGTGAGTAAAAGCCGATGGCTGCATCGGTCGACGCCTCGTCAAGACCGCCGATCACTCGGTCGTTGTGCACCAACTCATAAATCACGTTGCCGGGCAACACACGCTCCGGACAGTAGGCAATGTGTATCTTACCCTTCAACTCCGGACGCTCGCTATAGATTATATCCGCCATCTGCTCGGTGGTACCCACCGGCGATGTGCTCTCAATCACATATAGGTCACCCTCCTTGAGCAACGGCAGCACCATACGTGTGGCAGACTCGACGTAACTCACATCGGGCTCATGATCGCCCTTGAACGGGGTAGGCACAACCATAAAATAGGCGTCAGCCACCTCGGGAGTGGTGCTGGCGCGCAGCATACCGTTGGCGACGACCTCCTGGAGCATCTCCTCCATGCCGGGTTCAACAATATGCAGGTGGCCGGCGTTGGTCAATTCAACCACACGCGGGTTGATGTCAACACCGATAATCTGAACGCCGTGCTTAGCGGCGATAATCGCGGTGGGCAGGCCGATATAGCCCAAGCCCATGAAACATGCTTTCATTTTCGTCTATATGGTTTTAAATATTTCTAATTATGGATATATTCATTACCGCATCGGCAAACTCCCCTCCTTTAGGAGGGGCGGGGGGAGGACTTCACTTTTTCTTCTCGTGGCCGTAGCCGTAACCATAGCCATAGCCATAGCCGTAGCCGTAGCCATAGCCATAGCCATTGTCAGCATCGGTAGTCGCATTGAGCATAACTACCATATTGCGGTAACGCTTCTCATCATAATAGTGCTGCACGTCTGGCAGAATTCGCTTGTCAAACACTCCGGCACGGATAACGAAGATAGTGAGATCACAGAACTTATTGATGATACTCGCGTCAGCAACAACATCAAGCGGCGGGCAGTCGATGATAATATAATCGTAGCGCTTGGACATCTCGGCCATCATCTCGTCAAAACGGTCAGTGAACAACAATTCTGTCGGGTTTGGAGGCAAAGTGCCAACCGGCAGCACGTCAAGATTGGGATTGAGGGTTCCCTTGACCATCACTGAGTCCACATCTTCCACATGGCCACTCAGATAACTGCTGATGCCGCGTCCGGGCGACTTTACGTAGGTCGACAATGAACCCTTGCGCAGGTCAAGGTCAATCACAAGCACCTTCTTATCCTTAATGGCGAAACTCAGCGCCATGTTCATGCTGATGAATGTCTTGCCCGATCCGGCATTGGCGCTCGTTAGCATAATTGTCTTGCAGACATTGCTCTTCCCTAATACAAACTCCACATTGGTTCGCACCACTCGAAATGCCTCATTGATGATATTACTACCTTTCTCCTCCACAACAATCTCACGCTCCTCATGACGCTTGTTGAGGAACGACAATAAGCCGGAGTAATGCTTGTAGGACAACGGTATCTCACCAACATATGGCAACGTTAAATCCTGCAGGTCGCGACGATTATGCACAGCCGTATCAAGACTTTGTATCATAAACAACAATAGCATCGGTAGCAGAATACCCGCCGCCAACGCAATCATGAACACATTGAATTTGATGGGTTTAAACGGCAATTTTGAACCGCTGGGAGGATTCAGCATCTTGGTATTATAGGCCGTATAAGCCTTTGACAACTGATTCTCCTCACGCTTTTGCAGCAAGAAGAGGTAAAGTTGCTCCTTGACTTTCTGCTGTCGCTCAACGCTGAGCAAATCCTTGGCTATCGTTGGATTGGATGCGATTTTCTGTTGGGTGTTAAGCTCGCTGCCCTTTAAGTCGGCAATGTGCTGACGCAAGGTCACCACCACATTGTCGAGCGAGGCAATAATTGCCTGTCGCATCGCCTCAAGGCTCTGGTCCAAATCCATTACAAGAGGACTACTCGTACCACTATTGGCAACCAAGCTGTTGCGCTGTAGCACCTTCTCGTTGTAACTCGCAATCTGCGAGGCAACACTCACATTGTTGATCCCGGAATTAGCCGGCAACACCTTGTAACGCTCGCCACTCGTCAGCTGCTGGCGAATATAGTTTGCCATATACAACTGGTTGTTCAAGTCAAGCAGTTGATTACCAACGGCTTCAGCCTTCTGCATATATATCGACGAGGCTTGACCAACATCAGGCACCAAGTTGCGGCTCTTATATGAACTGATATCAGCGTCAACATGACCCAACTCGCTCTCAATCTGACGAAGTTCCTCATCTATAAACTGGCTCGTGCTGATGGCCTGCTGGTTGATATCCTCAACCCACTTCTGGTTATAAACCACAAACAGGTCATCCAGAATATCTTCAGCACGCTCCGCCGAGAGGTCCTCTATCTTCAATTTTATTACCGAAGCCTTGTCATCTTCACGCGTCACCTCCAAGTTGTTGACTATAGCCTTCGCACAATTCTCAACGCTTGTACGAGAAACATATATCGGCCGTTCATATGTACCCACATAATTTTTGGTGGGTGTCACAATAACTTTGCCAAGCGGAGTATTGACAAGGGAACCAATTTTGGCCTTGAGTACCTTCTTGTCCGGTTCTGAACCGTTCTTGACAAAATTGGTCATCTCAACAGTGCCGCCGTCTTTAATGGTAATCGTCAATTTGACAACGTCATCCTGATTGATATCAGGAAATGTAACATTGATTGGCAATTTAGCTCCATACAAAACATTGGAATGGAACGGACCATCCTCACTATAACTCACATCAAGATGAAGATTACGGACAACGTCCTGCATATAGAATGGCGAACGGAACGCAATCATCTCATTGTAAAGATTGGTGTTCTCATTGTTAAACGCCACATCCGAGAATTGACCAAACTCGTTAGAGAGTGAACTACTCTTGCCATCCTTGATTACAATTGACGCCTGACGTTGAAACACAGGAGGTGTCACCAAGATATATATCACCGCCAGCACGATGGCAAAGGCGATGGATATTGCAAACCAATACCACTTCTTGTAGCATAGAAATATCCACTCTTGAATTTTCGCAAAATCGTCATTCTTGCGTTCAGCTACCAAACTGCGGCTTTCAGTAGTATCTGCTGCCATTTACTTTTGTTTTTTAAAAATTTTATATCACTATAATTTTCAAACTATTTCACAATCAGCACCGTGATTGTCGTCAATAACGAAGCAAGCGAAATCCATAACGACGGATTCTGGAACGCGTTGCCCGTGCCCGTCGACTCGCGGGCGCGCTTGGCGTTGGGCTCAACATAGATAATGTCGTTCTGTTTGAGATAAAATGCCGGTGAACCGTACAAACTCTCGGCATTTGTCAAATCAACGCGGTAGGCGGTCTCCTTGCCATCCTCATCGCGCATAACAAGCACATTGTTGCGCAAACCGTTAATAGTCAAGTCTCCGGCTTGGCTCAACGCGTCAAGCAACGTCACCTTGTCATGATCAATAATAAAACGACCGGGACTTTTCACTTCGCCCATAACGCTGAAGTACATATCTAAAAAATCCACAGTCACCACGGCATCCTTCAAGTGATTGCCACTCACAAGCAGGTTGCGGATGTAGTCACCCACTTCACTGCGACTCTTGCCCGCAATAATAAGTTTACCAAGCACCGGAAACTCTATTGAACCATCAGGAGCAACGGTATAATGTGCTACAGAACTTGTATTCAAGCTCCTATTGGAGGTTGATGAGTTGTAACGGCCAACTACAGGCAAGTTGTAAAGATAGGCCAACTCCGGTGTCTTGCTGCTTACCAAAATCGACAACTTGTCGCCAGGCTGTACCTTCACATACTTCGGCGTCTGCAATTGATGCAATTGATGCAATTGACCACTCTGCACATCCTGAAAATAACCCAACTTGGGGGTCGAGCAGGCCGATAGCAGCATCGTGGCTGCAACGGCAGTCAATAATTTAAGGGTTTTCATTCTTTATCGTTTGTTTGATTAATAATCTAAAAGATTCTATTAATTCGCGGCATTCGCAGTTTTTCTCTTTATGCGACGTGCCAACCAAAGTCCCAATATGTACCAGAATGCGAGCGTTATCGCCAGCATCAGATTGACATCTAACCAAATGGAACTCACCACGGCAAGAGCAATCATGAACACGTCAACCGCAATCATCGCGCCCAAAGCCGCGTGCTGCCCCAAACCGCTGTCCATCAAGCGGTGGTGGAAGTGGTTACGGTCAGGTTTGAACGGACTTTTGTGATGACGCACACGGTGGATAATCACTCGCAACACATCATAGCAGGGCACCATCAGCGGGGCAAACACCAGCGCGAACGCATTGGGCTTCAAGCCCGGCTCATCACTGAGTTCCATACAAAGAACCGACCCCACCGTCGCCAGCACAAGGCCGAGAAACAGGGAGCCGGTGTCGCCCATGAATATCTTGTTATGACGCTCGGCTGTGCCAAAAACATTATACCACAGGAACGGCATGATGCTGCCAAGAATCGCGACAAGCAACATCACATAACCCATGTGGCCAGTCAGGCCGAACACGATAGCATAGTAGATGATGGCGATGCTACTGATGCTGCTCGCCAAGCCGTCTATGCCGTCAATAAAGTTGATAGCGTTAGTCACCAGCATGATAGCGAATATCGTCAGCGCCCAACCGGCCCAAACGGGCAACTCGTGCAACCCAAACACGCCGTGGAAGTTGTTGATATATATGCCGCTGGCACAAATCAAGAGGCCGGCGACAAACTGAGCGACAAATTTGCTGCGGTATTTCAAGCCATGAACGTCATCAATAATGCCAACAACATAAAGAATCATCACCGCGCTGAAGCCCATCAGCAGGCTCGGGCCAACCTCAAGCATCCACTCCGCACTCGCGAAATGGTCGATAAACGTGTGTTTCGACGGGTCGGCACCGGGGCTGAACAAGATATTAATCACCGCAACGATAACTGCCATGCAGAATATCGTCACCGGGAAAAAAGCCAGTCCGCCCAAGCGCGGCACGGCGCCGTTGTGGATCTTGCGCTCATCGTGCTCATCGAAAAGCTGCTTCTTGAACGCAAACCGGATTATCGCCGGAATGATTATCGACGAGATGCCAACGCTCAACAGGAACGTCAATGTGAGTATCAAAAACGATGCCATGGTCATACGTGATATGGTACAGATGTCATAATAGTGATTTTGAGTTTTGAGTTTTCGGTGGCTCAATCACCTCGATATAGTCAGGAGCGACTGTCGCTGTGGCAATCGACACCACGCCGTCAATCTCAACAACAACCTGACGGTTGCGGCGGCCGGCAAGTTTCACGTAGGTTGCCTCCAAACCGTCCAGCAAGCCGCCGTGAAGCCTCACGCGAGTGCCGCGACGCAGGTCCAACTCGCCGGGAGCGAAATAGACGGCATTGTCGCCGGCACTGCGCGACAACGCGATGAACGCGTCCATCTGCGCGTCAGGCACAACAATGGGCACACTGCGACCGCCGCTGCGCATCGTCAAGTACTGCAAATGTGGCACACGGCTCTTGAATTCCTGCAGCCACTCCCGACGCGCTCTGACGAAAAGCAGATTGTGCACCGCCGGCTCGTTGACCACTGTCTTCACTCCGCGTCGCGTCACCTTGCTCACCCGCCTCAGTGGCACATACGTGTCAACATCGTCTATGCCCAAGTCGTCTATCATCTGCTTCACTTGCAACTCGCGACGATAGGTCACACGCATCGCATGCCACAACACGGGCTGCGGCGACAATGTTTGCTCGACTTGTAATGTTGTCGATGGGGTGCCTGCTGTTGTCAAAATGGTAATTTCTTGGTGCTTCGGATTTCGCACAACAAGTTGAAACCCAAAGAATTAGTTTATTGTGGAATATCAATTCCACTCAAAAACTCCCGCCCCAGACAGATGTGACGATGAAGTGACGGGCATATTTTTGTGCAAAATTACATATTTTTCCTGTAACGACAATGAAATTTAATATTTTTTTTAAACAAAAAATGCGGCAGCCTCTCATCGAGACCACCGCAAATCTTATATATATGCTACATGCTAAAAATCAGTCCACGTTCAGATTCACGCGCTTCAGGGCAATTGCCTTCAACTCCTTGTCGCTGCGGGCCAGGAACTCGGCAACCGTGATCTTCTCGCCTTCGGCAGCTTCGTAGTTCTGCTCCATCAGCACGTTCTCTTGGAAGTACTTGCCAAGACGACCCTGAGCGATGTTCTGAATCATCTGCTCAGGCAGCGATGCGGCCTTTTGCTCGGCGGTAGTCTTCATAATTTCGCGAGCTTTCGCGACATCCTCCTCGGTCATGTAGCCCTTGCGGACAGCCTCGTCCTGGTGCTCCTCGGTGGCGCAGTAGTAGGGGTTGAAACCGGCCTTCTTCAACGCGGCCTCAACAGCCTTCTTCACCAACTCATCGCGAGTCTTGTCAACAGCGATGCGCAACTCCTCGTCAATCACGCTCTGAGGAATCTGGTCGCGGGTGGCTGCGGTCGGGTTCATCGACGCGGCCTGCATGGCAACGCCCTTGGCAACATCGGGATCAACCTCGGCCTTGTTGAACGACACGATGGTCGCCAACTTCTTGTTGAAGTGGTTATAAATCACGTTGAACGGAGCCTCAAGGCACTCGTAGGCGCCCAACTCCATCTTCTCGCCGGTGATACCGCTCAACTCGGTGATCAACTCGGGAACGGTCTTGCCGTCAATCACCAAAGCCTGCAGTTCGTCCATGCTCTTCACGCGAGCCTCAACAGCAGCGTCAAGGATACGGTTGGCGAGGCCAACAAACTTCTCGTTGGCAGCCACAAAGTCAGTCTCACACTTCAGGGCGACGATAGCGGCAAACTCGCCGACAGTCTTGGCCAAAGCCACACCCTGAGCAGCGTCACGATCCTCACGCTTGGCGGCGATAGCCTGGCCACGCTTGCGAATCAGTTCCACTGCCTTATCCAAATCGTTCTCGGCCTCGATCAAAGCCTTCTTGCAGTCACTCAAGCCGGCACCTGTCAGGTTGCGCAGTTTCTTGATGTCTTCAATTGTTACAGCCATTGTTCTGTATTTGATGTTTATTAGTGTTGATTCAATTTTTAAAGAAGTGGTGACACCGCATTGTCAAGTCGTGCGACATCGCGGAGCCACCACTGCATTATCTACATGCTACACGCTACATGCTACATGCTACATGCTCACTCAGCGGCAGGTGCCTCGGCGGCGGGAGCCTCCTCGTCGCTGCGGCGGCGCTGCGAGATGCGGCGGCGACGCTCACGCGGCTGACGCTCGCCACCCTCGCCCTCAGCAGCCTCGGCGGGCTCGCTGCTACGGCGCTCGGCGACAGCCTCCTTGATGGCGGCACACAACGTGGCCATAATCAAGTCAATGCTCTTCGACGCGTCGTCGTTGGCGGGAATCACATAGTCAATGTTGGAGGGATCACTGTTGGTGTCGACCATCGCAAACACGGGAATACCCAGGCGGTTGGCCTCTGCGACGGCGATGTGCTCCTTCAGCACGTCGACCACAAACAGGGCGGCCGGCAGGCGGCTCATGTTGGCGATCGAACCGAGGTTCTTCTCCAACTTGGCACGCTGGCGGGTAATCTGCAGACGCTCACGCTTCGACATGTTGTCAAACGTGCCGTCCTCCATCATCTTGTCGATGGTCGTCATCTTGCGAACAGCCTTCTTGATGGTGCCAAAGTTGGTGAGCATACCACCGGGCCAGCGCTCAATCACAAACGGCATGCCGACGCTCTGGGCGTGGTCGGCGACGACTTGCTTGGCCTGCTTCTTGGTGGCGACGAACAGAACGTCGCGACCCTGACGAACGATGTTCGCCAAAGCCTGAGCAGCGCGGTCAAGCATGGCCTGCGTCTTGTAAAGGTCGATGATGTGGATACCGTTGCGCTCCATGAAGATATAAGGAGCCATTGCGGGGTTCCATTTGCGCTTGAGGTGACCGAAGTGGCACGTGGCCTCCAGCAGTTGTTCAAATGTGGGAATTTGCATTTTTTTGTTTTTTGTTTACTTTCTTATTAATAATGTTACTCCTTGTCGAGGGAGGACATCTCAACCGTGTGGTAGTCATGCGGCGCTCGCGCGCCACCTGAGTCGACTCGGTTTAGATACTAAACTCTCGTTAACGCTTGCTGAACTGGAAGCGCTTGCGGGCCTTGGGTTGACCCGGCTTCTTACGCTCGACAACACGCGGGTCGCGAGTCATGAAGCCTTCCTTACGCAGCACGCTCTTGTCATCAGCGTTAATCTTAACCAGCGCGCGGGCGATAGCCAGACGCAAAGCCTCGGCTTGGCCCTTGTAGCCGCCACCGTCAAGGTTGACCTGGATGTCATACTTCTCAGCCACATCGAGGGTCGTCAACGGCTGCTTGACGATGAATTGAAGAATCGGCGAGGGGAAATACTCGGCCAGAGTGCGCTTGTTGATGGTGATCACACCGGTGCCCTCGCTGACAAAGACGCGGGCGACTGCTGCCTTGCGGCGGCCAACTGCATTGATCTTGTTTTCCATATCTCCGATTGCTTAGTTAAGGGTGTTGATGTCGATTGCCTTGGGCTTCTGTGCCGAGTGGGGATGCTCGCTGCCGTTGTACACATACAGGTTGTTGAGCAACTTCGCACCCAGGCGGTTCTTGGGAAGCATACCCTTCACCACATGGATGAACAGGGGGTGCTTGCCGGCCTTGCCGCCGCGACGCAGGCTCTTGGCCTGCAGGATGGCCGGAGTGGCGAAACGCTGGCCACCGGGATAGCCCGTGTAGCTCACATACTGGCGCTCGTTCCACTTCTTGCCGGTCATGCGCACCTTGTCGGCGTTGATGATAATCACGTTGTCACCGCAGTCCACGTGCGGAGTGAAGTTGGGCTTGTACTTGCCGCGGAGGAGCTTCGCAACCTTCGAGCACAAGCGACCCAGAATCTGATCGGTAGCATCGACCACTACCCATTCTTTCTGGACTGTCGCGTCATTAGCCGAAACAGTCTTGTAACTTAAAGTATCCACTTCTTTAAAATAATGTTTCTCCGTTTCTTCCCTTCATTGTAGGGCCTGGCCTTGGCCTGGCTGCTTAGAGGGGAGTTAGGGAGGATTACTGATAAATAGTTAAATTTTTGCCCAAAGTACACACGGCAGACACGGCCAAATGCCCACCATGGCTCCAAGCGTTGGTTAATGTTGGATATAATCGGTGCTGCAAAGATACAACATTTTCACGACATGACAACCACTCACCACTCTCCGACTCCCACACAACAATAATATTTAACAAACTTTAACTATCGGAAAAAGAAAGCTCGCATAAATTCTTGAAACTTCCCGAAAATACTTTCTCGAAAATTTTCGTAAAGAGTACGTATCATAATAAGCGCACGCGTTGCATGCGGAAATCACTCAAAACCTTATTCAACATAATGATTATCAAGTGGTAAATCGAAATATGTAGGGACACAATTTATTGTGTCCACGTGCCGCAGGGGCGGACACAATAAATTGTATCCCTACAAAAACGCTGATATTCAAATTATTACTAATTTGTAAAATTCAGCAAAACTAATTATTTATTTTCTATAGTAGATAGATTGATAGTTCTGAGAAATGTAGTGGCAGAATTTATTCTGCCCGTTTGCGGCAGGCGGGCAGAATAAATTCTGCCCCTACAAGAAACCGCTTATTATTGATTATCAATCACCTTAACATCACAAACTTGAATGACCGATATAGAACACAGTAGAGAAAAAGAGAACAGGAGCGACTTCTCTTACCTGCAAAGCCCTCCTGTTCTCCTGTCTGAAAATTCTTCAGTTTTCCTGTCTAAAATACCGTCAGCGGACGAGGATTTTGCGCCCACGCTCGATGACGATGCCGCGGTAGTTGTCGTCCACCGGATGTCCGAGCAGGTTGTAGCGCTGCGCGGGTGCGTCGTCGTCGGCGTTGAGGTCGGTGATGGCGGTCGTCTCGCCCGGCACCTGCGTGACGATGAGCGAGACGTTCTTGTAGGCATCGCTGCCGCCGGCGGCGACTTTGCGCGGAGCGCCGCTCCATGCCTCTCGCAACTGCACCACGGCCGAGATGACATACTGCTCGCCCTCAATGAGGTTGCTCACATCGACGTTAGTCACGTCGAGCGTCACACTCTGGCCGTAGGGCGCGCGGCCATAGCCGCGCAGCACCGGCTGACCATTTTGCATGAAATAGTAGCCCTTGACGGTCGCCAACTCGTTGGCCTTCGGCGCCAACGACGCCGCCATGTCGTAGGTAGTCAACTCGTAGGGCACCTCAATGGCGTCGACAGGTGCCGCGGTGACGGTGAGCGTCGGGTTCGCCGCCATGCCGCTGAGGGTGCCGCTGAGCGTACCCGCCTCGATGCCGCCGTAGGCGCTCAGTTCGGCTCCGGTTACCTTCAGCCAGTTGCCGTTGCCGTCGGTCACCACAGCAAACTCGCTACACGCGTAGGCCACCGCCAGCGCATCGCTCACGGTGTACTCACCACCGTCCTCGCCACCAGCCAACAAGTCTTGCAGCGTGACGCCGGCCTCGCCGGTGATGGTGATGCCGAAGGTGAAACCGTCCTCATACCACACGCTCGCGCTGCCAAACGGGTTGGACAGCTCCACGTTGCGCATCCGCGCGGTGTAGGCGCCCGGGGTGGCGTCGCCGGCCACGTTGAGTTTGACATATACCACGGGGCCATCGTTCTCGTAGTACGGCGTGTTGGACATCGAGAACGACTGCACGTGCAGGTGGCCGTCGTCGAAACTGTTGTTGAACTGGAGCATGTGGTCGTCCATGCGGTCCTCGTCGAGCGTGATGTCGAGTTTGCCTTTCTTGTTCAATGCCACGGTGATGTCGTCGGGCAGATAGAGGTCAAACTGGAAGCCGCCAATCTCGTCTGGGTTAATCATCCGCACGGGCAGGGTGAACGTCTCGCCCGGGTCAACGGTGACGTCGTCCACGGCGAGGCGGTTGTCGGTGGACAGCGTGGCGGTGAGGTTGATGCCATTGTAGGGCCTGGCCTTGGCCTGGCCGCAAGCGGCGGGCATGCCACGTCGCGGCGCGCCGGAAGCGCCATTGGCATTGTTGGCTAATGAGGCCACGGCGAGCAGGTCGCTCACGGTGACGCGTCCGTCGCCGTTCATGTCGGCGGCCTCGAGCACCAGTCCGGCGGCCTCGCCGCCGTTGGCCGCGGCGGCCATCAGCAGCACGTCGGTCACCGAGACGCGGCCGTCGCCGTTGGCGTCGCCGCGGGCAATCACGGTAATGGTGGACGTCAGCGACTCATAGTTCCACGCCTGCGAACCGTCCGGGTTGGAAATCTCAATGTCGCGCAACTCTAGCGTGTGTGTTCCGGCAGCCACAGCGTCGGCGGCCGTCAGGTTGATGTGGAGCACGGCGCCGTCGTTGCCGATAAACGGCGTGTTGCTCAGCGAGAAGGCAAGGATGTTATAGTGTCCGTCGTCGAAGTTGCCGTTCACCATCAGCGTGTGGTCGTCGACGCGGTCATCGTTGAGCGTCACGTCCGGCTTGCCCTTGCTGTTGAGCGCGACAGTGAAGCCCTCAGGCAGATAGAGGTCAAACTGGAAACCTCCGATCTCGTCCGAGTTGTTCATCGCCACGTCCAGAGTAAATGCCGCGCCCGCCATGCAGCTATAGTCGCTGATGGCCAGCTCGTTATGCGCCGCAGCATTGACATTCACCGTGCAGGAGGCGCTCAGGTTGCTGCCGTCGGCCGTTGTGGCGGTGATGGTAGCGGTTCCTGCGGCGATGGCTGTCACCACACCATCGGCGACGGTGGCCACACTCTCATTGTCGCTGGTCCATGTCACGCTCTTGTCGGTAGCGTCCTCGGGTAGCACAGTCGCCGTGAGCGTTATCGTTTCTCCTATATTCAAAGCCAACTCGCTATTGTTTATTTCAATTGATGTTGCCAACACAACAACGGGCTCGGCCTCAAACTCGCCGGTAATGACGAGGTTGTCAAAGGCGGGAGCAAGCGCAAAACTCAGCGTGCCGGCCTTCTCAACATACATGTTGGCAGCACCACCCTCGACAAGGGTCAACTCGTTGCCAAGTTGCTCCTCGTTCACGAGGAAGTGGCCGTCGCTCTCGGGAGCAAGCCACTTCTCGGTCTGGTCGGTGTAGCGGACGCGGATCTTGAACTCATCGTTGGCTGCGAAAGCCACATCGTTCAGGGTCCAGTAGCCGGTGCTGGCATCCTCGGCGGCAAACGCGCCCAGAGGCTCAGCCCACTCGTTGCTCGAGCCGAGCAACTCGACGGCTGCGATCTCGACAACGGGCTCGGCCTCAAACTTGCCGGTGATGACGAGGTTGTCGAAGGCGGGAGCGAGCGCGAAACTCAGCGTACCGGCCTTCTCGACGTAGATGTTGCCGCCACCCTCAACGAGAGCAAGTTCGTTGCCGAGTTGCTCCTCGCTCACCAGGAAGTTGCCATCGCTCTCGGGAGCAAGCCACTTCTCGCTCTGGTCGGTGTAAGAGACGCGGATCTTGAACTCGTCGTTGGCAATGAAGACCACATCGTTCAAGGTCCAGTAGCCGGTGCTGGGATCCTCTGCGGCAAACGTGCCCAGGGGCTCAGCCCACTCGTTTCTCGAGCCCATCAGTTCGACGGCTGCGATCTCGACAACGGGCTGCGGCACAGTCGGGAAGCCTGTCACTGTGAGCACACCATTGGCGATGGTGAACGTATAGGTACCTGCTTGGTTGATGACGAAGTCGCTGATGTTATCGCCAATAGCGAGAACAGCAACGTTAGCGTTGATATTCAGTTCAAACGGGTTGCCAAAACCCTGGTAGTCGCCTCCATACCAAGTGCCGTTCTGGTCCTTCACCTTGAAGGTCGCGCCGGCCTCGAGAGCCTGCTGCAGTTGGAACGAGCCATCGCCCTTCTTTGTGAACGCGGGCTTGGTATCATCGTTCCAATTGTTAAATGAGCCAATCAGGTAGTACGCAGGTTCGACCTCTTCATCCGCTATAGCGATATTCAATTTGCACGAAGTCTCTGTCACATCGCTGATGGTAAGAGTGAATTTGCCGACCTGCGGCATTACCATATTCTCTGTGTAACCGGCTTGAAGGGTGTTGTCGCCCAAGACGAGCGACGCGCCGCCGTACACGCCCATGTTAAACACCTCCCAGTCAAGGTTGGCCTGCTCGATTTTGGTGCCAGCCATCCTGAACTGGCCACCGTAAGAGGTAATCTGCACGCTATGGGTGCCGTCGCCGTTGTTCTCAAACATCACTGTGGGAGGCATCGACCAGTCGAAGTCGCCACCGGTGAGGTAGAACGTGAGTTTGCTGGCGTCGAACGGCTCGACCTCGCCTTTCTCGGTAATGGTGATCACGAGCATGGCGCTGCTGGTGTTGAACACGATGTGAAGGTCGCTGATAACCTTCAAAGTGACCCAAGGGCTGGCGTCGGAGCCGGCGGTCAGTCGTTGGGGCTTGCCGGAAATAATCTCGAAGCTGCCACCGTAACGGGACTCGTTGATGCTCCAGTCTTCAGGCTCGGTAGAGAGTTTAGTGGTAATTGAGAACCACTTTCGGCCCGGTTCGACATTCGTCAGGTCGGCCACCCACTCGTTCTCGGAAGCGCCTTGCTCCATCTTGACGCCGTCGTTGGTCACCCAGCCTTTGCCGAGGTTGCCGATAATCCAGCAGTCAGCACTTGCCATTAATGGCACATCTTTAACTGTTATTGAGAAATCCGTCGTTTGAGGAATAAATTTTTGATAACCGCCTAACCATAGGCTCGCCGAGGAAAAGTTCATTGTGTGAACTCCCACATTGGCCGAAGAAGTTATATATAAAGGTAGCGTAATAAGAACATTATCTCCATAAGGCAATGAAGTCCAATAAACATCATCATCAACGCCAGCACAAGAATGACCAATTGAGATTATTTTATTATTGTCAGAAGAGTGGTATGCGATTTCTGAATTATGTTTATGGGATACAACAAGAGGCTCAAAAAACTCTCCATCATAAAAGGTACAACAATTACCATTTATATTAATCGGCACAATACCATCTGGCAAATTGAATTCTATCTGCCAAGCATTGAACATTTCTGTTTTATTGAGCATTAGAACCAAGTTGATGGTGTCGCCGATTTCGCCGCTGACAGCTTCACACCAAACCCGGCTGTCGGACTGCGTCACAGTAACATCTGTCGTGAAATTAAAGTCCGGATTAAGGGCAGCCATACGCAGACGGACTTCCGGCTCGTTGGGATGGGCTTTAGCGAGTTTAGCCACGGCCTGAGTGAAAGTCTCAGCATCATTCACTCTGTCACTAATGCCGGTTCTCTCGATTGCCAGTGCTGCCAAGCCCAGCAAAAATGCAACAAATAGGTAAATAAACCGTTTCATACAAAATGAAGTTAGTCGCCGGCAGTCCAAGAGGCGACGGGATACACAAAGAAAGCGCGGACTGCTATGCCACGCTTTGTAGATTGATGGTCCTAGGAAAACCTTAACACAAAAAGGGGTATAGAGATGCAGTCCACGCAGAAGCGCGGAAGCCGCCGTGCCATCCTCTTGTGTTAGATTTGAAAATTTCCTAGGTTCTCAATCTACAAGAATAAGCATAACGCTTCTTTTGAAAAGCCACAATGTCGTTGACTGGAAACGCGTTAGTTACCAATCATGCCGCAAAAATAATATTTTTCGGTGAGACCACCAAATTTTAAACAATAATAATGTTAAATTGTAATTGAAAAAATGAGAAAAAATGAGATCAATTAAAGACAAGAGAACAGGAGCGACTTCTCTTGCCTGCAAAGCCCTCCTGTTCTCCTGTCGAGAACCCTCTTGTTCTCTTGTCTATAATGATCTACTGGTCGTTGAGGAGAGTGTTGATGAAAGTGTCGATTTTGTCTTTGGTAACGTGTTGCATCACAACAACGTGAGCCAAGTCGCCGCCGAAATTCTCATCGTGGCCCAAAGCAAGTGTGTATTCCGAGATGACACGCTTGGACGGACGACGGAAGAAGACGGTGTTGCTGAACTCATTACGCCATGCGGGCCAGCCAATCTCGTCGAGCCGCTGCTTCAGATAATCGGTGCAGGCAAGCATTTGCTCGGCCTGACGGGTCCATCCCTCGGTACCCACCTTCTGTATCAGCCACCAGAACTTGAGCGGCTGCACCGCGTCGCGCGAACAGTTGATCATCTTCATGTTGAAGTTGAGATACGTCACATTGAAGTCCGTCTGGTTGTCATACACATCGCGCGCACACAAGAACAAGCCCGACGGCGAGTCGATGCCGAAAAACTTGTGACCGCTGATGGCGATGGACTCGTAGTCCAATTCGCGTTGGCTCACCATATCACGGTAACGCGTGAACGGCAGGTAGCCGCCAAACAAAGCCGCGTCAACGTGGCGGTAGATGCCGGGCAACTCCGGATGGTCGGCAAGCACAGCGTTCAAAGTGGGGATGTCGTCGATGGCTCCCTTGAACGTTGATCCCATCGCGTAAATAATCAGGGCGGGTCGCGAAGTGTCCAACGATTTCTCCAACTCGTCGGGAATCATACGGCCCATTCGGTCGCTCTTGATTAATCGCACGTCAAGGTTCTGCAGGTCAGTCAGACGCAAGTTGGAATAATGCGCCTCGTCGCTCACATAGACCACCGGGTCTTTTTGCGTCTTGTTCTTCAAGTAGTTGGCGCCGAAATATATGCCGTGGTTGTTGCCATCGGTGCCGCTATGGGTCACGATGCCCCACACGTTGTCCTTGTCGAAATCATATAGCGGAGCGAAATACTCAATCACATCGCGCTCAAAAGCCTGCGACGACATCGTCCACGGCGAGTCGGTCATCGGGTCGCCGGCGTTGTTGAGGTTCACCGACTCCATTCCGGTCGACAGGTACCACTCATAGAAGTCGCGCATTTGTGACTGCTGGTTAACGGGGTATCCGAAGTAAGTGCGGTGTCCGGTTTTCCAAATCTGCACCCACGCGTCAAGTTTTGCGAAGCCGGATGACTGTGCCCACGCGTTATATGACGCGAGCAGCAATGCCGACAAAAAGAGTAATCGTGATATTGGTTTCATAATCTTTGGCATTTCATCTAACATCTAACATCTTCAAAAGCAGTAGCAAAGCCTCGGTGGTCGCACGGTCTATCACGCGGCGGCGGTCACCGGGCAGGTGAAGCAAGCGCGTGACGACATGGCCACGGACTGCGGCCGAAATCCACACGGTGCCTACAGGCTTCTCGGGCGTACCGCCGCCGGGACCGGCGATACCGCTGGTGGCTACGGCGCAGTCGCTGCCGGTCACGCGACACGCGCCCGGCGCCATCTGCCGCACTACCGGTTCGCTCACCGCGCCGTAAGCGTCCAGATCGTCACGGCTCACTCCAAGCACGTCTCGCTTCACATCGTTGCTATAGGCCACTACCCCACCGCGAAAGTACTCGCTGCTGCCGGGGATGAGCGTCAAGCGGTGGGCTATATTGCCGCCGGTGCAACTCTCGGCCGTCGCCACCGTGAGGCCACGCTCACTCAGACGGTCGCCGACGATTGCCGCCAGCGGCTTGTCGCCACGGCAAATGGCATATTCTCCAAGTTCTTGCTGCAGCCTGTCGTCGATCACGTCCACCATGTGATGCAGTAACTCCGCGTCAGGATGACGCCCGGTCAGGCGCAACCGGATGAGCCCGGCCTCCGGCAGATAAGCCAAATGGAAAAACGTCGGCAACGCCTCCTCAAAGGCCTCCAAATGCTCCGATAGTTTGCTCTCAATGATGCCGGCCACAACCGTTGTGCGGTGCTCAATACTCTCGCCGGCCGGGAACCGCTCGAGCAATCTCGGCAACACAGCCTCACGCATCATCGTCAATGTCTCATGAGGCACACCGGGCATACTCACTGCCACCTTGCCATCGCGTTCAAACCACATCAGCGGCGCCGTGCCCACGCGGTTGTGGATCACGCGGCACGACGACGGTACCCACGCCTGCGATAGCGTCGACTCGTTCAACTCCAAGCCTCGCGCCGCAAACACGCGGCGCACATCGGCTTCAACCGTCTCGTCCCAACGCATCTCGCCGCCGAAGTAGCGCGCCAGCGCCGGTTTGGTGATGTCGTCCTTGGTGGGACCGAGTCCGCCGGTCATCAACACGACATCCACCTCGGCTAACGCCGCGTCAAGAGCCGCGGTAATAGCCGCCGCATCATCGCCAATAACGCGCGTCTCATTCAGTTGCCACCCGTGTGGCGAGAGCATCCGCGCTATCGCACCGCTGTTTGTATCGGTCACCTGACCAATGAGCAGTTCATCTCCAATCGCAATTATATCGTAACGCATTTTGTTTATAGGTTGAGGGGTTGAGGTGTTGAGAGGTTGAGCCAATCGCTATCGCGATTGGGAAGAAATGTTGGGCCTGGCCATCCCGGAGGCAAATCCATTATCCCCGAGCGCGCCAGCGCGAGGCTCAACCTCTCAACCCCTCAACCTCTCAACGGTTATCAAATCACTACTCTGGCAAACGGAGGCTCTGTCGGGTCGCAGAACTCGCCGCGTTGAGCCTTAAACCAACCGGCAACGGCAATCATCGCGGCATTGTCGGTAGTGAACGACCGCTCCGGGATGAATGCCCGCAGACGATGGCGACGCGCATAGTCGGCCACTGCGTCACGCACACCGCTATTGGCGCTCACTCCCCCGCCGATGGCAATCGTCTTGATGCCCGTGTCCTTGATGGCACGCGTGAACTGGTGCATCAAAATATCCACAATCGTGTGTTGCAACGATGCTGCCAAGTCGGCCTTGTTCTCCTCAATGAAATTGGGATTATCTTTAAGAGCATCACGCAGGGTATAAAGAAACGATGTCTTCAGACCGCTGAAACTATAATTATAACCGTCAATATGCGGTTTTGCGAACTTAAATCGTGACGGGTCGCCTTCGGCCGCCAAGCGGTCGATGACCGGTCCGCCGGGATATGGCAGGCCCATCACTTTGGCACACTTGTCAAAAGCCTCGCCCGCCGCGTCATCAATCGTCTGCCCGAGCACGGTCATCTGTGCCGGCGAGTCCACACGGATAATCTGCGAATTACCGCCGCTCACCAGCAGACACAGGTACGGGAACTCGGGCACCTCATCGTCCGGCTTACGTTTCACAAAATGAGCGAGCACGTGTCCGTGCAGGTGGTTCACATCAACAAGCGGAACATTCAATGCCAAGGCAAGTCCCTTGGCAAAGGCGCAGCCCACGTGCAGCGAGCCGGGCAGCCCGGGGCCACGTGTGAACGCCACCGCGCCAATATCTTTGCGGTCGATGCCGGCCTGGCGAATGGCCTCACTCACCACCGGCACTATATTTTGTTGATGGGCACGCGAAGCCAGTTCAGGCACCACTCCGCCGTAAGCCTCATGCACCTTTTGACTCGCTATCACGCTCGACAGCAGCACGCAGTCGTCTATCACGGCCGCCGATGTGTCGTCGCAAGACGACTCTATTCCTAATATAATCATTTAATTGAGTGTAGTACAAAGCGACCGTGTCACTTTGTCATTTATTACACAATTCTATCGCTCGATATTATCCCTCACCTCGTCAAGAAACGACTTCATCGCCGGAGCGTCGTGGCGCTCGATAATCGCGCGCAACTCATCAAGCCGCGCCTGAATGCGCTCGAGTTGCCCGGCAGTGTGAGGGTTGAACAAAATCTCCTGCAACAGGTAGTCGTCCTCACTCATCAGGCCGCGAGCAATGGCCAAATGACGCTTAAACGTCGTGCCCGGCGCGTCCTGATGTTTCATCACACTGCCAAAAACCAATGTGCTTGCAAATGGTATCGACAACGAATAGGCGATTGTCTCATCGTGTTCGGCAAATGTGTACTCACACACGTTCAGCCCCAGCGACTTATACAAGTCGCGGAAAAACACTTTGCCCAAGTGGCTTCCCTCACTGATGATAATCGCGTTCTCATTAGCGAGGTTGCTCAGCGACGCGAATGTGGGGCCAAACATCGGGTGGGTGCTCACAAACGGGTGATTCTGCGCGGCGTAAAACTCCGGCAAACCCGTTTTCACCGAGGCGATGTCACTGATGATACAGCCCGCCGGCAGATGAGGCAGCACGGCATTGAACGCCTCGATGGTGTACTTAACTGTCACAGCGTTGATGAGCAGTTCGGGCGCGAAAGCGTCCACCTCGTCAAGCGAAGTGAACCGCAGCGCGTCAAAGGTGAACCGCAACCGTTCCTTGCACGTGTCATAGATTGCCACCTCGTGCTCGCGCGTGAGCAGGTCGCAGAAGAAGGAGCCCATCTTGCCGGCCCCCATTACCAATATCTTCATGCCTTGTTGACTATCTCGATTTGTTGACGCACACTTTCCTCATGGATTGCCTGCATGATCACTTGCATGCAGTCCGCACCAATCCCCATCTCACTTGCCAGACGCAAGCGGTCAGCCATAATGTCACTATAACGTCCGGCTTGAACAACACTCATATTGTGCTCGAGTTTATACTGACCGATTTCACGCGACACACGCATTCGACGGCTCAACACCTCCAGCAACTCGTTGTCGCAGCGGTCAATCTGTTGCCGCAGCAGATTCAGATTTTCGGTAGATTGTTTCTTATCTCTCATCACCAGTGTGTTTAATATCAAATTCAGAGCCTCCGGCGTCACCTGCTGGTCGCGGTCGCTCAAGGCACAGTCCGGATTGCAATGCGTCTCAATCATCAAGCCGGCAAAATCCATATCCAACGCTTGCTGGGCGATTGGCGCAATCAGTTCGCGCTTACCGCCCATGTGTGACGGGTCGCTCAAAATTGGCAGTTGCGGCACACGACGATGCAACTCAATGGGGATATACCACTGCGGCTCGTTGCGGTAGAGATGTTTGCCATAGGTGCTAAAGCCGCGATGGATTGCGCCTAGACGCCTCACTCCGGCATTATAGATGCGCTGCAACGCGCCAATCCATAACTCCAGGTCAGGATTTACCGGATTTTTCACAAGCACCGTCACCTCGGGATGTCCCTGCAAGGCGTTTGCAATATCCTGCATCGCAAACGGGTTGGCACTCGTTCTCGCACCAATCCAGAGGATGTCCACGCCCGCATCAAGCGCTGCCGCCACATGGTCGCGTGTGGCGACCTCGGTGGCCGTGAGCAGTCCAAGGTCGCGCTTGACCTCGGCAAGCCACAACAGGCCACGGATGCCCACACCCTCAAAGCCTCCGGGCTTGGTGCGCGGTTTCCAAATGCCGGCGCGAAACACTCCCACTCCGGCTGCCTTCACTCCGCGTGCGGTCTCAAAAATCTGTTCGCGGCTCTCGGCGCTGCATGGTCCCGCGATTACAAGCGGGCGATTGTTATCGATGCCATCAAATGTGATTGGCGCTAAATCCTTGAAATATTCAGTCATCAGTCGTTAGTCGTTAGTTGTTAGTCATTAACTGCACTCTGCGCAGGGCTTCGGCAAGGCGAGGTAACGGGGCGCAGAGGCTCAGTCTCACGTAGCGTGAGCCGTTGCTGCCAAAGATGTGGCCCGGCACGATAAACACACGCGCCCGCTCCAGCACCTCGTCGGCCAACGCCTCACCACTCTCTACGCCATCAGGCACACGCCCCCACAGGAACAACCCGCGTTGGCGCTCATCAACGTGGCAACCAAGAGTACGCATTATCTCCATGGCAACTGCGCGACGGCGCCGGTACTCTCCGTTAAGCGCGGCGTACCATTCGTCTCCTGCCGCAAGCGCCTCGACCGCCGCCAGCATCATCGGACGGAACTGTCCGCTGTCCACATTGCTCTTCACCCGCAGTATCCAGTCGATAAAGTCCTTGTTTGCCGCCACCATTCCCATTCGCCATCCCGGCATATTGTGAGCCTTGCTCAGCGAGTTCATCTCGATGGCCACCTCGCGCGCTCCCGAGGCAGCGAGAATACTCAGCGGGCGGTCATCGTTCAAGATAAAACTATAGGGGTTGTCGTTCACAATCACAATGCCATGGCGGTGACCGAAGTCAACAAGCCGTTGGAACAACTCAGGCGACGCGATGCGGCCCGTTGGCATTTGGGGATAGTTGACCCACATCAGTTTCACACCTTCCAATCCGGCGGCCTCCAACGCCTCAAAGTCCGGCTCCCAGTCGCCTTCCTCGGTCAAATCGTAGTAGATGATGCGCGCTCCGCACAGGCGGCTGACGCTCGTGTACGTCGGGTATCCCGGATTAGGCACCAGCACCGCGTCGCCGGGGTTGACAAAGGCCATGGTGATGTGCAAGATACCCTCCTTACTGCCGATGAGCGGCAGCACTTCACTATCCGGATCGAGCGACACGCCGTAGTAACGTCCATACCAGTCGGCGTAGGCGCGGCGCAACTGCGGCAAGCCCACGTAGGGCTGATAGCCGTGTGCGTCAGGCTTGCGGGCCTCACTAACCAGGCGTTCGATTACCTCGTCACGCGGCGGACGGTCAGGTCCGCCCACGCCCAGGCTCACGATGTCCGCTCCCGCCGCGTTAAGCCTCGCAATCTGCTTGAGTTTGCGCGAGAAGTAATACTCTTCCATTGTCGCCACCCTATCGGCTGGCCTTATGTTCAATTCACAATTCATAATTCATAGTTCATAATTAGCCAATGCTACATGCTACTACGTGCTACATGCTACATGCTACTTGCTACATTGTACTCCCCCAACACCTTGAAGTCGCTGATGAGCGGTCGCACCGCGTCTACCGACTGCCTGTAACGCGTCACGTCGCCAAAGGTGAGGTCGATATAGAAGCGGTATTCCCACTCACGCCCGATGATGGGCAGCGACTGGATTTTGGTGAGGTTCATGCCGTAGAACGAGAAGATGGTGAGTACCGCGCTCAGCGAGCCTTGGCTGTGTGGCAGCGTGAACGCCAGCGACGCCTTGTCGGCGTAGCACTCTGCCACTAAATCGCGCGCCAAAGTCGGGTCGGCGAGCACCAGAAAGCGCGTGAAGTTGCGTTTATTTGTTTGAATATCATCATCAAGCACCTCAAGGCCGTAGCGTTCGGCCGCATAGCGTCCACAAATGGCCGCGTGGCCCATCAATCCCGCCTGAGCGATTTCCATCGCACTGCCGGCCGTATCGTGAGCCTCCACCCGCTTCATCCACGCGTGACGGTGAAGATACTGCTCACACTGTCGCAACGCGATCGGGTGACTGTGAACCTCCACGATGTCCTCCAACCGTTGCCCGGGTAGTGCGGCCAACGCCTGCGAGATATACATCTTGTGCTCACCCACTATGGTCAGGTTGCTCTGGCGCAGCAGTTCGTGATTTTGCAGCAGGCTGCCGGCAATGGTGTTCTCGATAGCCACAATGCCGGCCATCGACGCGTCATATCGCAGTGCGTCAAACACGTCCTCAAACGTGTCGCACGGCACGCTCTCCACCTCCCGTCCGGCAAAAAACTCCCTCGCCGCCGCATCGTGGAAGCACCCCGCCACCCCCTGTATGGCCACCCTTATATTAGAATCACAATTCATAATCTACCATAATGTTTCGCCATGCCGCGCGCCCTTGCGCCGGCAAATGTTGTGTATTGCAAGACGAATTCTTGTACCCAGACTTTTGATTTCGGCCGCAAAGATAATAAAAAAATCACAATTCATAATTCACAATTGTCAATTAATGCGCCTGCGGGGGGCGAGGACATTGGCCCGTGGCGTCAATAAGTCGCACGACAAGCAAAAACACAATTTCCTCCACTTCAAAATACAGCCACCACTATTTGCCGCTCTCAATAAAATTTATTAATTTTGCCGTGACAAATAGAAACTAAAGTTGTTTTAATCTACGCTGATGAAACTTATCGACAACAAGACTACAACACTGCGCGACGACTTGCTCACCGTCATTCAGGACGGCAGCAAGATTGCCATTGCTGCGTCTTGTTTCTCCATCTATGCTTTCCAAGAGCTTAAAGAACGCCTGAAAAGCATTGACGAGCTTCGTTTCATCTTCACATCACCAACATTCACCACCGACAAGGTGGATAAGCAGAAACGTGAGTTCTACATTCCGCGCCTCAACCGTGAACGCACGGTATTCGGCTCGGATTTTGAAATCAAGCTGCGCAACGAACTCACGCAACGCGCCATCGCCCGTGAATGCGCTGAATGGATTCGACAAAAGGTCTGCTTCAAATCCAACCGCACGAACAAGTTCATGCAGGGATTTATCAATGTTGACCAGACCAATTATGCGCCGGTCAACGGCTTCACTACCGTTGACCTCGGCACCGAGCAGGGCGACAACGCCTACACGATGATCATGCGCAATGACTTCCCGGCATCGCAAGACTTCCTGACTCTGTTTGAACAAGTGTGGAACGACAGCGAAATGCTGCAAGTAGTCACCGAAGAAGTCATTGACAACATCAGCAATGTCTATAAGGAAAACGCTCCCGAATTTCTCTACTTCGTCACGCTCTACAATATCTTCAACGAGTTCCTTGAAGACATCAGCGAGGACGTGCTGCCCAATGAGGCGACAGGCTTCAAGCAGAGCGTGATTTGGAACAAACTCTACAATTTCCAGCGCGACGCTGCGCTTGCTATCATCAATAAGTTAGAGAAATACAACGGCTGCATTCTTGCCGACAGCGTGGGCCTCGGTAAGACGTTCACCGCCCTTGCCGTAATTAAATACTACGAGGGGCGCAACCGCAACGTGCTTGTGCTTTGCCCCAAGAAGTTGCACGACAACTGGGAAACCTATCACGGCAACTATCTCAACAATCCGCTTGTCGCCGACCGCTTGCGATACGACGTGTTTTTCCACAGCGACCTGTCGCGAGACGAGGGGCGCAGCAACGGACGCGAGCTGGCCAACATCAACTGGGGTAACTATGACCTGGTGGTTATTGACGAGAGCCACAACTTCCGCAACGGCGGCAAGGTCAGCACCGATGAGAACGACGAGAACCCGCGTGAGAACCGCTACCTGCGGCTGATGAATAAAATCATCCGGGCAGGTGTGCGGACAAAAGTTCTCATGTTGAGCGCAACGCCGGTCAACAATCGTTTCAATGACCTAAAGAACCAGCTACAACTCGCCTACGAGGGCGAGAGCGCACGCCTTGACGCGCTGCTCAACACAGAATCAAGTGTTGACGATATTTTCCGCAAGGCGCAGCGAAGTTACAACGAGTGGTCACGCTTGCCTAAAGAGGAGCGAACCACTAAGCAGCTGCTCTCGATGTTGAGCTTTGACTTCTTCACCCTGCTTGACAGCGTGACGATTGCGCGAAGCCGAAAGCACATCGAGCAATATTACGACACCGCCGACATTGGCAAGTTCCCCACAAGGTTGAAGCCAATATCACGCCGTCCGCCACTCACCGACCTGAACACAGCCATCAATTACAACGAGATTTTTGAGCAGTTGCAGCAGCTCAACCTCGCTGTTTACACGCCGTCGGCATTCATTCTCGACAGCCGGAAAGACAAATACGGCATCGACACCGAGGACGAGATAACCGCCACCGGCCACCGCCTAAGTATCGAAGACCGCGAGAAAGGTATTCGCCGACTGATGAGCATACAGATGCTCAAACGCTTGGAGAGTTCGGTCAACTCGTTCCGCCTCACTGTGCAGCGCATCGCAGCGTATATCGAACAAATGCTGAAACGCATTGACAGCCATGTTGAACAGACCGAGGTTGACGATTACATGATGGCTGCCGAGCCTGTCGCCGATTGGGACATCGAAGATGCCGACAATGATATAATCATCGGGCGGCGCAAAAACAAGATTTTGCTCGCCGACCTCGATTATATGTCGTGGCGCACTTACTTGCAGAAAGACGCTGACAATCTCAAATTGCTGCTGCTCATGCTTGGCGACATCACGCCTGATCACGACAGCAAACTCCAGCAACTAATCGCCGACCTGCGCGACAAGTTCGCCAACCCCATCAATGAGGGCAACAAGAAAGTGATTATCTTCACGGCATTCAGCGACACCGCCGAGTACCTTTACAAGAACCTCGCTCCTGCAATCCTCAAAAAGCATGGCTTGCACACCGCCCTCGTCAGCGGTGACGTGGAGGCTCGCAGTACGCTCAAATTGCGTGAGAAACTTGACTTCAACAAGGTTCTCACGCTGTTCTCGCCGGTATCGAAAGAGAAAGCCGCAATATACCCGAAACTCGATGCCGAGATTGACGTGCTCATCGGCACCGACTGCATCAGTGAGGGACAGAACTTGCAGGACTGTGACTACCTCATCAACTACGATATTCACTGGAACCCCGTGCGCATTATTCAACGCTTCGGGCGTATCGACCGCATCGGCTCGCGAAACGCCGTCATTCAGTTGGTCAACTACTGGCCGGACATGACGCTTGACGAGTACATCAATCTGAAAGAGCGCGTCGAGGCACGCATGAAAGCCAGTGTGCTCACCGCCACAGACGACGGCAACCCACTTTCGGAAAACGAGAAAGACGACCTCGACTATCGCCGCCAGCAGCTGAAACGCTTGCAGGAAGAAGTGGTTGACATCGAGGAAATGAATACTGGCGTCTCCATCATGGACTTGGGCTTGAACGAGTTCCGCCTCGACTTGCTTGAATACATCAACCAAGGCCACGACATCGAGCACACACCGTTTGGGCTGCATGCTGTAGTGGCTGCACGCGACACAACGCCTCCGGGCGTGGTCTTTGTGCTGAAAAACCGTAACGGCGGAATCAACATCGACCACAAAAACCAGTTGCACCCGTTCTATATGGTCTATATCAGCGACGATGGCGATGTGGTGGTCAACCACCTTGCGCCAAAAGACCTGCTCGACCGCTTGCGCTTGCTGTGCAAAGGCGTGCACGCTCCCGACAAGGTACTGTGCCGTGAGTTCAACAAGCAAACGCGCGATGGGCGCAATATGAAACACTACTCTGAATTGTTGGGCGAAGCCATCAATTCAATTATCAACGTCAGGCAGGAAAGCGACATCGACAGTTTCCTGGGCGGTGTGCAAGGCTCGCTATTCACCGAGCCTATCACCGGGCTTGACGATTTCGAACTGATTTGTTTCCTCGTTATCAAATAGTTTATAGGAATAATTGAAAATATTAGCATCAGATGAATGATACTGAACAAATACAACGCCTTAATCGGCTCATAGCATTGAGCGGCAAGGAATGTCGATGGCTGGAGTTCAAAAGCAACCATCAAGACCCTTACCATTTGGGCAAATACATTTCGGCTTTGTCTAATGGTGCGTGCCTTGACAACCAAGACTTCGGTTATCTCTACTTTGGTGTTGAGGATAATACGCTGGAGTTGCTGGGTACTACATTCGAGCCACAAAAGACCAAGGCGAAAGGTAACCAAGACCTCGAATTGTTTTTGCGGCAATACATATCGCCAAAAATCAATTTCACCATCGAGGAGTTCCACGCTCCCGACGGCAAGCGGTTTGTTGTATTCGTGATTCCTGCGGCAAAAGGCGAACCCACCAAATTTCAAGACACTCCATGGGTGAGAGTTGACAGTTCTGTCACCGAACTTATCCCCTACGTGGATTGGGTTCGGCAAATATATAACTCGACCATTGATTGGAGTGCGGTAATCGTGCCCGAAGCCACAATAGCGGACCTTGATGAGGACGCTATTGCTGTAGCTCGAAAAGGTTTTTATGAACGTTTCCCCGACAAAGCGGAAACGGCAAAGGCATGGGACGCTGCCACTTTCCTTGACAAAGCGAAGATTACGATTAACGGCAACATTACGCGCACGGCGTTGTTATTGCTCGGCAAGGAAGAAGCCACGCATTATTTGGGGCATATCGCCCAAATCGTGTGGCGCTTGCGCACCCCGACAGAGAATGCAGGAAACATCTTTACCATTCCATTCCTGCTTTCCACGTCAAGGCTCAACGACAGCATACGCAACTACCGCATCAAGATATTTCCCAACAATAGCCTCATTCCGGCTGAGGTGTGGAAATACGACAACAAAACTGTGCTTGAGGCTATGCACAACTGCATTGCACATCAAGACTACCTGCGAAACGAGCGTATTGTTGTCACCGAGGAAACCGACCAACTGGTGTTCGAGAATGCCGGCTCGTTTTTCGACGGCGACTATGAGCAGTATATCGAGGGCAAGAAAACGCCCAAGAAATATCGCAACTCATTCCTCGCTAATGCCATGGTCAACTTGAAAATGATTGACACGCAGGGCTACGGAATCCACGAAATGTTCTTGCGGCAACGCGAGCGCTTCCTGCCAATGCCCGACTATGACTGCTCTGATCCAACGCGCGTCAGACTTGTTGTGCCAGGGCACGTGATTGATGCTCAATATTCGTTACTGCTCATGGAGCGTGCCGACCTTGACTTGACTACTGCGGTGCTACTTGACTGTGTGCAGAAGAAAAAAACTCTGGAACAACAGGCTATTGCTAAGCTGCGCAAACTGAAACTCATTGAGGGCAGAAAGCCAAATGTGTTCATCAGCCAACGTATAGCAAGAGTAACGCACCAAGAGGCGGAATATACCGACATGAAAGGGCTTGATGACAAATATTATCAAGACCTTATCATCGAGGCTCTGACTCAACACGGCAAACTCAAACGTGCAGACATAGACAAACTGCTCCTGAACAAACTACCGTCAATTTTAAGCCAAGAGCAAAAGTTGAGTAAGATAGGTAATCTGCTCACCAAATTGCGACGCAACAATCTCATTTATAATGACAAGGAACGATATTGGCGACTGGTCAAAAATTTAAGTGAGAAAAAATAAATTTAAGTGAGATTAAAGTGGAATTTTCGCAAGTTTGGCTAGAATGTTTATTACAAAATATTGGCAATCAGCAAAGTGCAAAATTCCGATTAAGTGAAATTTAAGCGGCTTTAAGTGATGACATTTTCCGTGAAAATTCCGTGAGTTTTCCGTGAACATTACGTCAAATTTAAGTGAGAAAACGCCAAATTTAAGCGAGATTTAAGCGAGATTTAAGCGAGAAGTAAACATAACTAACTGAGAATAAAAATATTGCAAAAATAAAATTTAAGTGGGATTTACGTGAACTTTCCGCGAAAAAACGTGAACTTTCCGTGAGTTTCCGCAAAAATAGAGAGAGACCAATGAGTTTTGGACTGCCACATACAGCCGAGGTCAACAAGGCGTTGCCCAAGAAAGCCATCTTTGCGAAGTTTGGCTTAAAGGCAGCGCAGCGCGACCACTTCGACGAGGACATCAGCCGACTGGTGATTTCACACGAAATCACCACGCGCTCAGTCCCTGCGCTGGCCACGGTTGACATTCAAGGCATCTATGTGGTCACAGTCCTGCTCAAACGCCGTGACTTTGACCACCGCAACATTGAATTGCTGACCAAACTCATTCCGCAGAAAATGGTCATCGCACTTCTGCACGACGAGCAAGTGCAGTTCGCCATACACCATGAGCGGCTTTTCTTCTCTCCGTGGCAACCTGCCGACGGAGCGAGTTTACCGCTCAATGGTTTGTCGCTCGATGAAGTGTGGCAGTCAATGGTCACCACCATTGGCGACATCACCGTGCAGGACGGCAACACGCTCACCGAGCAAATCGCTGTCGATGAACAGCAGGAAAAACTGCTCAAGCAGATAGTCACACTCGAAGCAAAAATGCGTAAGGAGAAACAACCCCGCAAGAAGTTGGAGTTACATCAGCAAATTCAAAGGTTAAAGACGCAATTATTATGAGTATTCAATCGATTCAGAATAATATAGAGCGTTATCAGCGTGAGGTAACAATGATTATTGGCAAAATCGCTGAAACTCGCAAAAAGGTTGCTAACGCAAAATCAAAGGCTTTGAAGGCTCAATCTGATGCTGCAAAGAGTAAATCTGCTTCCACAATACAATCTAAATTAAACGAAGCCAAGAGATATGCTGAAGAAGAAGCACGTTTAATAAAAGAGATAGCTAATCTTGAAAAGAAACAGGCTGTCACTCAAAAGAAACTAGATGATGAAAAGAACAAACTATCTAAAGAGCAAGCAAAAGAAGATAAAAAATCGGCTGACAAACTTGCCGATACTCAAAAGAAAACTGAACACAAGATGAAAGTCCTTGACAAAACCATTTCCTACGTTCAAAATGAGCAAAGGAAATTTACCGTAAACTCGCGTTTTCCCTTGCTACGCATACCCGAAACCGAATCTTACGACGTTTTTATTTCACATGCTTCGGAAGATAAGGCGACTTTCGTAGATGAACTTGTCAGCGAACTTATTAGTCGTGGCGTAAAAGTTTGGTATGATAAAATTAACATCGGCTGGGGGCAAAGTTTGCGAGCCAGCATTGAAATTGGGCTTCAGCAATCAAAGTTTGCCATTGTTGTATTGTCTCAATATTATTTGAAAAAATATTGGACAAACCAAGAACTCAATGGCTTATTTTCCAAAGAAACCACAATGGGAAATTGCATCCTCCCGATATGGCATAACATTTCAAGAGACGAAGTTGCCGCATACAGTTTGATGCTAGCCGACCGTTCGGCAGCAAACACACAACTGATGTCGGCTAGTGAAATAGCGGATTTATTTGTAAACGAGATATTAAATAATGGAACATCTAACAATGCATAGTGTCGATGGCGTGGCTCAGAATGTGGAACGCATTGCCGCTCTCTTTCCTAATTGCGTGACCGAGCGCAAAGGCGAGAACGGCAAGGTGGAACGCGCCATTGACTTTGACCTGTTGCGGCAGGAGCTGAGCCGCGACATCATAGACACCGGTGAGGAACGCTATCAGTTCACTTGGCCAGGCAAACGTGAGGCTATTCGCCTCGCCAATGCGCCCACTAACTGCACGCTGCGCCCAGTGCGTGAAGACAGCGTTGACTTTGACAACACGCAAAATCTCTACATCGAGGGCGACAACCTCGAAGTGCTGAAACTCCTACGTGAGACCTATCTCGGCAAGGTTAAGATGGTTTACATTGACCCGCCCTATAACACCGGCAATGATTTCGTTTATGAGGATGACTATGCCCAAAGTTACGCGGATTTCAAGGGAAAAAGCGGCATGTTTGATGAGAACGGCAATATGCTTCTCGACAACTACGAGCGCAACAATGAGAGTAACGGTCGCTTCCATACCGACTGGCTCAACCTCATGTACCCTCGCCTTAAAGTCGCTCGCGACCTGCTCGCTGAAGATGGCGTAATCTTTATCTCAATCGATGATAACGAGGTAGAGAACTTGAAGAAAGTATGCAACGAGATTTTTGGTGCAAATAACTTTGTTGCAATTATAAATTGGAAAGGTCGTGGAGGTAGGCAAGATAGTAAATACTATGCAATGATTCACGAATACATAGTAGTATTTGCTAAAAATATTAATTTCTTTGTTGCTGGAGAAGAAATTAAACAAGGAGATGTCTATCCAAAGTTTGATGAACAAAAACAACGATATTATAAGACCCAATTACTACGTAAGTGGGGATCAAATAGTTTGCGTGAGGATCGCCCCAATTTATACTATCCTATAACCGCTCCTGATGGTACAGAAGTGTACCCCACTATATACTCAGAATCAAGGAACAGCGACCTTGAATTTCAAGAAATTCAAGGTCGCTGGCGCCATGGCGCCAGCAACCTTGCGCAGATGATAGCGGATGGACGAGTTGAGTTTCAACACAACAAATGGGGCAAGTGGGTTCCTTATGAGAAGATTTTTGCCCCTAAGGAAGGCGAAGAAAAAACTAAAAAATACACTACATGGGTAGATGATATTAGTAATGGTACTGAAGTATTAAAAACATTATTTGGTGGTAAGGCGATATTTGATTATTCAAAATCACCAAGTCTATTGAATTTATTTATTAGAATGGCAAATGTCGAAGATGGCATTATCCTTGACTTCTTCTCCGGCAGCGCAACAACGGCTCACGCCGTTATGCAACTGAATGCTGAAGATGGTGGCACCCGCAAGTTTATTATGGTGCAGTTACCGGAAGTGACCGATGAAAAGAGCGAAGCACGCAAGGCGGGTTATGCCAATATCTGCGAAATTGGCAAGGAACGCATCCGCCGAGCCGCAAAGAAAATCAAGGCAGAACACCCCGAAGCAAAAGACCTTGACATCGGTTTCCGTGTGCTGCGTCTCGACAGCAGCAACATGGAAGATGTTTACTATACGCCCGACAAGTTCGACCCGACAGCGCTCACCGGCTTGCTCGACAACGTGAAGTCAGACCGCAGCGATGAAGACTTGCTGTTCCAAGTAATGCTCGAACTTGATATACCGCTTTCTGCCTCAATCGTTGTTGAACAGCTCGCCGGAAAGAGAGTATTCAACGTGAGCGACGGCCACCTCATTGCCACCTTCGACAAAGACGTCAATGAAAGTACAGTCACCGAGATTGCCAAGCGCAAACCGAACTTCTTCGTTATGCGCGACGCAAGCGCCGCCAATGACAACGTGCTAGACAACTTCGAGCAAATATTCCGCCACTATTCACCCGACACAATCTGCAAAATCCTTTGACGTATGAAGTTCAAATTCAAGATACAACGATACCAAACTGACGCAGTTGAAAACACCGTCGAAATCTTCGCCGGGCAGCCTTGCCATGACAACTCCGTGTATCGTCGCGACATCGGACATACACGTGGTTATGTTGGTGGTCTGCACGACGAGGAGGAATATACCGGCTACCGCAACAGCGATGTAGAACTGAGCGAAGCGCAACTGCTTGCCAACATTCACCGTGTGCAAATCGCCGCCGACATCAAGCAAAGTAGCAGACTTGTAAAACTGCCCGACTTGGGCTTTGCCGCACTCGACATCGAAATGGAGACCGGTACCGGCAAGACATACGTCTATATCAAGACGATGTTTGAGATGAACAAGCGCTATGGCTGGAGCAAGTTTATCGTTGTTGTTCCAAGCATCGCCATCCGCGAAGGCGTAGCAAATAGTTTCTCATTGCTTGAGGAGCATTTCATGGAGCATTATGGCAAGAAAGCTCGCTGGTTCATCTACAACAGTGGCAACCTGCAGCAGCTCGACAGCTACTCAAGCAGTGCCGACATCAATGTGATGATCATCAACACGCAAGCGTTTGCCTCGTCGCTAAAGGAAGGAAGTCGCAGCAAAGACAGTCTTATCATCTACTCCAAGCGCGACGAGTTCCAGTCACGCCGGCCCATCGATGTGATAGCCGCTAACCGACCTATCATCATTATGGATGAACCGCAACGCATGGAGGGTGCCGCCACGCAGAACGGCTTGAAGAAGTTCCGTCCGTTGTTTATGCTTTACTACAGTGCCACCCACCGCACACAGCACAACACCATTTACGCGCTCGACGCACTCGATGCCTTCAAGCAGAAACTGGTGAAACGCATCCGAGTGAAAGGGTTTGAGGTCAAGAACTTGCGTGGCACAGGCAAGTATTTGTATCTCAGCGGCTTCGAACTGTCGAAGAACAAACCGCCTCAGGCCGTGATTGAAATCGAAGTGCGCAAAGCAGGTGGCATTCGCCGTGAGCAGCACCGCTTCTCACAGGGCGATTCGCTACAAGCCGCTTCGGGCTTGAACGAATATGACGGCTTTACCATCAGCGAGATTAACCCGCAGCACGGCTATGTGGCGTTCCTCAATGGCGAGAAGCTTGGACGTGGGCAGGTGGTGGGTGACACTAACCGTCGCGCCCTGCAGAAAGTTCAAATCCGTGAGACCATCGCCTCGCATTTCGAGAAAGAGCGCTCGCTGTTCAACCAGGGCATCAAATGCCTCTCGCTGTTTTTTATCGACGAGGTGGCCCACTACAAAGGCTATGATGAGAACGGTGAAGTGGTAAAGGGTGAGTTCTGGAATGATTTTGAGGAAGAATACACACATTTCTTGAACGAGCATATTTCGCTCTTTGATGAGCCCTACCAACGCTACTTGCGCCAAAGCACCGCCGAACAAGTTCATGCGGGCTATTTCTCGATTGATAAACGGACGGGGCACTCGGTGAACAGCCACATAGGACGTGGTGACGACACCAGCGACGACATCAGCGCTTACGACCTTATCCTGAAGAATAAAGAGCGACTGCTCAGTTTCAACGAACCTGTGCGCTTCATCTTCTCGCACTCGGCACTGCGCGAGGGCTGGGACAATCCCAACGTGTTCCAGATCTGCACACTGCGCAATGCTGGAAGCGTAACGGCAAAGCGACAGGAAGTGGGGCGCGGGTTGCGTCTATGTGTGAACCAACAAGGCAATCGCATGGATGCCGAAATGCTCGGCGATAATGTGCAAGAGCTCAACAGCCTAACAGTTATCGCCAACGAGAGTTATAGTTCGTTTGTTGATGCACTCCAGCGTGAGACGCGACAAGAACTGCGTGAACGTCCTACACACGTCAATCTTGAATTGTTCAAAGGCAAAACCATTGTTGTTGATGGCGAGAAATTCCAGCTCGACGAAGTGCGTAGCGCAATGGCTGTAACGTATTTCACGATGAATGGCTACATTGATGAGAAAGGTATTCCTACAGATATTTATCGCACCGCAGTAGAGAATGGGACTTTGGCATCAATGGATTTGTTTGTCAACATCGCACCCATTGCCGCCGAGCTGCATAAGATGGTGCAAAGCACCTACGACGAAAGCGTCATTCTTGATAACATGATAGAGGACGACATGCAGACACCTGCCACCAACACCATCAACCAAGCCAACTTCGGGCGTAAGGAGTTCCAAGACTTGTGGAAAGAAATCAACCACAAGTATGCCTATACTGTACACTACAACAGCGATGAACTTGTTGATAAAGCCATCAATTCGCTCAATGCCTCACTCAAAGTGACTGAGTTGAAATATGTTGTTGTCGAAGGGGGTCAAGAGGACAAGGTGGATGAGTTTGGAGGAATCACTACTGCCACCAAATCTCTCTCCGATGTATCGACCTCAACCGTCAAATATGACCTTGTGGGCGATATTGCACGCGGTGCAACACTCACACGCCGCACCGTGGTTCGCATCTTGCAAGGTCTCTCGCCACAAAAGTTCGCATTGTTCCGCAACAACCCTGAGGAGTTTATACGCAATGCAATACGCCTCATTCGTGAGCAGAAAGCCACAATGATTGTGGAACACATCGGCTACAATATGATTGACGGGCAGTATGAATCGACAATATTCACGCAAGAAAAACCCACACAACCATTGTCAAAGGCGTTCCATGCCAAAAAACATATCCTTGACTATGTGTTCACCGATAGCAAAGGTGAACGCGAGTTTGCCGAACAACTCGACGCTGCAACAGAAGTGTGCGTCTATGCCAAGTTGCCGCGAACATTCCAAATACCTACACCAGTTGGCAACTATGCGCCCGACTGGGCTGTCGCATTCAACAGGGGCAGCGTCAAGCACATCTTCTTCATTGCCGAGACTAAAGGCTCGCTTGAAGAGATGGAACTTCGCGGCGTAGAACGCGCAAAGATTGAATGTGCCAAGAAGTTGTTCAACGAATGTTCAACGGCCAACGTGAAATATTCGGTCTGCAAGCCGACTTATCAAAGTCTGCTTGAAGCTATGAGCGGAGTTAAATAATATAATTCGACCTCGAGCCTCGACGGAGTGGGCAGAATAAATTCTGCTCCATCATGTGACAAAAGGATTAGTGACAAAGATATGTCCTTTTTGTTCTTTTGCGATAGTAAGTTTCTACGGCCGAACTTCTACTCGGGTGGGGAGGTGAGGGTGGAGAGGTGGCTGTTGTAGTAGCGGGGGTCGGAGGTGACTTCGCGGGTGACGAAGGGAGGAGGCGACAAGGGGCGGTCGGCACGGTCGAGTTCGACCTCGGCGACTACGAGGCCGTCGAGGGCGTCGAGAAACTCGTCCACTTCCCATAGCAGGCCGTCCCAGGGAATAAGGTGACGGATTTTTTTAATGCGTCGCTCACACATGTTGAGCAGGGTCATGCCGTCCTCAAAGGGTATTTCGTACTCGAACTCGGCACGTTCGGCACCGCGGTTTGCACCTTTTATCGTCAGATAGGCTCGGCAAGTGTCGTCGGGCTCGTCTGCGACACGCACGCGCACAGTGCAGCCTACCTGCGTCGACAGGTAGCCTTGCATAATGCGACGCACTCCCGTAGCCATCGCCTTATAGCCGTCACCATCAACCAAAAATTTTCTTTCTATCTCAGCAGCCATTGTTTAAAAATTCTCCAGTGAAATTTCGTGGCGGTCGCGAGTGGGGACGGTTCTTCTGTTTCAGCAGCAAGCTGTGAAACAGAAGAACCGTCCCCATGTTTCACGGGAGATAATTAAATTTTATATTGTTTCTTATGTCCTTGTGTCTAAAAATCGCGGAGGTCGAGACGGAGGACGTTCTCGACGTGGTGGGTGTGGGGGAACATGTCGACGGGCTGGATGGCCGTCACCCGATATTTCTCGTCGAGCATTGCAACATCGCGAGCCTGAGTGGCGGGATTGCAACTGACGTAGACTATGCGACGTGGCGCGGCGTTGAGGATAACTCGCACGACGTCTTCGTGCATTCCGGCGCGCGGCGGGTCGACGATGACCACATCCGGACGGCCGTGCTCAGCAACAAAATCGTCGGTGAGCACATCCTTCATGTCGCCAGCGATAAAGAGCGTGTTGTCGATGCCGTTGACACGCGAATTAAGTTTCGCGTCGTCAATCGCTTCCGGCACATACTCGATGCCAATGACGCGGCGCGCACGGCGCGCTATAAAATTGGCTATTGTTCCGGTGCCGGTGTAGAGGTCATAGACCAACTCGTTGCCTGTCAAATCGGCCATGTGGCGCGCGACTTTATACAACTCGTATGCCTGCCGGCTGTTAGTTTGATAAAACGACTTGGGCCCCACACGGAAGCGCAGTCCTTCCATCTCCTCCTCGATATAGTCGCGTCCGCGGTAAAGCACCACTTCCTGGTCGCCAAAACTATCGTTAAGTTTGAGGTTGATGATGTACATCAGGCTGGTGAGCCCGGGGAAGCGCTCCCCCACCGCTGCCATCACATCGTTGATGGCGGCAGGGTCGTTCTCTCCAAAAACGATGACAACCATCAGTTGGCCGGTTGAGGCGGTCCGTATCATCATCGTGCGCAACAAGCCGGTGTGGGCACGCGCATCGTAGAATGAATAACCCCGCTCCACGCTGTAGTTGCGCACAAACAGTCGCAACTCGTCGCCGATCTCGTCCTGCAGGTGGCAATTCTTGATGTCGAGCACTTTGTCGAACGAGCCGGGGATATGGAAGCCGGTGGCGTTGCGGTCAGTGAACTCGTTGCCGCTGTCCAACTGCTCGCGGGTGAGCCAACATTTGTTGGAAAACGTATATTCCATCTTGTTGCGATAGCGCAAGGTGAGCGCCGACCCCATGATTGGGTTCACCGGCGGCAACTCCACCTTGGCGATGCGCTCGAGAGCGTCAACGACTTGCTGCTGCTTGTAACGCAACTGAGCCTCATAGGGCAGGTGCTGCCACTTGCAGCCACCGCAAACGCCGAAGTGTTCACACACCGGCTCAACGCGCAGCGGCGATGGCTTGACGAGACGCACGATGTGACCCTCACAGTAACTATGCTTCTTGCGGTCAATCTGCAGGTCGACAATGTCGCCCGGAGCACCGTAAGGCACAAAGACAACGAGGTCGTTCCAGCGCCCGAGGGCCTTTCCCTCGGCGGCGACACCGGTAATCTCGAAGGACTCGAGTAGCGGCAGCAGTTTCTTCTTTCTCATTGGCAACTAGTCGTTAGTCGTTAATCGTTAGGTGGCCGGCGCTGCGGGGCGCGGCATGGCCAACCAGTCGTTAGAGAGGTTAGTCGAGTTTGAGGACGGCGAGGAAGGCTTTTTGCGGAACCTGGACGGTGCCTATCTGCTTCATGCGCTTTTTACCGGCCTTCTGTTTCTCGAGCAACTTGCGCTTGCGGCTGACGTCGCCGCCGTAGCACTTGGCGGTAACATCCTTGCGCACCTGCTTGATTGTCTCACGGGCGATAATCTTAGCGCCGATGGCCGCCTGGATGGCGATGTCGTATTGCTGACGCGGAATCAGTTCCTTCAATTTCTCACACATGCGGCGACCAAGCGACACGGCATTGTCGACGTGGGTGAGAGTGCTCAGGGCATCAACCGGCTGGCCGTTCAACAAGATGTCGAGTTTAATCAGTCGAGACTCGCGATAGCCGTTGATGTAGTAGTCAAACGAGGCATAACCGCGGCTGATGCTCTTGAGTTTGTCGTAGAAATCAATCACAATCTCGCCCAAGGGGATGTCAAACGTGAGTTCCATGCGGTTGCCGCTGATATACTCCTGCTTGACCAATTCGCCGCGCTTGTCAAGACACAGAGTGATAATTGGTCCCATATAGTCACTTTGAGTGATAATCGACGCGCGAATATACGGTTCCTCAATCTTTTCGATTAGCGTCACGTCGGGCAATCCGGCAGGATTGTGCACCTCAAGTTCGTTTCCTTTCTTATCAGTAACATTGTAGGAAACGTTAGGCACTGTTGTAATCACCTCCATATTGAACTCCCGGCTGAGACGTTCCTGCACAATTTCCATGTGCAGGAGTCCGAGGAAACCGCAGCGGAAGCCGAAGCCGAGAGCGACTGATGACTCAGGAGTGAAGGTGAGCGCGGCATCGTTGAGTTGCAGTTTCTCGAGCGAGGCCCGCAAGTTCTCGAAGTCCTCGGGGTCAATGGGATAGACGCCGGCAAAGACCATGGGTTTCACTTCCTGAAAGCCCTCAATAGCCTTGTCACAAGGTGCGTCGACGTGGGTAATGGTGTCGCCAACGCGCACCTCGGCACTATTTTTGATACCGCTGATGATATATCCCACATTGCCGGTCGAGAGGCTGTCGCGCGGCGAAAGTTGCAGTTTCAAGATACCCAACTCGTCTACATTATACTCTTTGCCGGTGTTGACAAACTTGACGAAGTCGCCCTTGTGAATGGTGCCGTTGACAATCTTGAAATAGACTATAATGCCGCGGAACGGGTTGAACACCGAGTCGAAAATGAGAGCCTGCAACGGAGCCTCGGCATCGCCTTTTGGCGCCGGAATGCGCTCGACAATTGCGTCAAGCACCTGCTCCACGCCCAAGCCGGTGCGCGCACTGACGCGCAATATCTCGCTCGGGTCGCAGCCTAACAATTCCACAATCTCATCCTCAACCTCGTCGGGGTGAGCGCTCTCCATGTCAATCTTGTTGATGACAGGGATTATCTCGAGTCCGTTCTCGATGGCCATATAGAGGTTGCTGATTGTCTGTGCCTGCACACCCTGTGTTGCATCCACCACGAGTAGCGCACCCTCGCACGCGGCGATGGAGCGGGATACCTCATAGGAAAAGTCAACATGCCCCGGTGTGTCAATCAGGTTGAGCGTAAACTGCTTGCCGCCGTGCTCGTAGGCCATCTGGATAGCGTGACTCTTGATGGTGATGCCTCGCTCGCGCTCGAGATCCATATCGTCGAGCACTTGAGCCTGCATCTCGCGGCGCTCGACAGTGTTGGTGAGTTCAAGCAAGCGGTCGGCCAGAGTGCTCTTGCCGTGGTCAATGTGAGCGACAATGCAGAAATTTCGAATCGTGTTCATCTCAATGTTTTTTAATGAAAGGTTGACCGTTGACTGTCCATCGTCCGGCGCGAGGGCGTGCGGCATGGCCAACAGTCAACGGTCAACCTTTTAAAAAAATTAGAACCACTTGAGGTAGGCGAAGTCCTGACGGTGCGGCAACTTGTCGATCCACGGATAAGCGCGGAACGAGTAGCGGAACACTCCGTTGTACTTGATGGGGCTATGGATGCGATAAGTCACCACATCGCCCTGCTGGTCGATAACCTCCATTGGTAACGCTTTGCGGAAGTGCGGCGTGCCGTCCTCCTCGCGATAGAGCACCATCTCGAGGCGCACGTCACGCCCCAAGCCGGCAGTGTTGAGGCGGATGGTGATGTCGACATCCTCGCTGTTGCTGGTGGCGGTGTTCATGTTCTCGCTAATCTGGATGTCACCCTCGAGGCGGACGCTATCCCAACGCTCTGCAACGCGCAACTTCCACTCCACAATCTGGCGGGCCAGTTTGTAGTTGGACGCGACGAGTTTAGAGGCGCGGGCGGCCTGCGGCTTGTAGAAGCGGTCGAGGTAGTCACGCATCATGCGCGACATGGTGTAGTTGGGTGCGATGTGGGCCATCGAACGCTTGATGTACTGCACCCACTCGGGCGAGTAACCCTTGCTGTTCTTGGCGAAATAGAGCGGGATAATCTCGTTCTCGAGCAGCGAGTAGATTGTTGCCGAGTCGAGGCTGTCCTGCATCTTTCCATCGGTATAGGTCTGCTTGTCGGTGATTGCCCAGCCGGCACCCTCGCGGTAACCCTCATACCACCATCCGTCGAGCACGCTCAGGTTGAGCACACCGTTCATCTCGGCCTTCTCGCCGCTGGTGCCACTGGCCTCCTGCGGACGGGTGGGGGTGTTCAACCACACGTCAACACCGGTGAGCATACGCTTACTCAGTGTCATATCGTAGTTCTCGAGGAAGATAATCTTACCCTCAAACTCGGGACGCTTCGAGATCTCGACAATGCGCTTGATCAGGTCCTGACCGGCACCGTCGGCCGGGTGAGCCTTACCGGCGAAGATAAACTGCACCGGGAATTGCGGATTGTTGACGATGCGCGAGAGGCGCTCAAGGTCGTTAAAGAGCAGATAAGCACGCTTATAGGTGGCAAAGCGGCGGGCAAAGCCGATGAGCAAGGCGTTGGGGTTGATCTTGTCGACAATGCTCATGATGCGCGTGGGGTCACCCTGGTTACGCAGCCAGTTGGCCGTGAAGTCGCGCTTAACGAAGTTGATGAACTTGTTCTTCAAGCGCATGCGCATCTCCCAAATCTTCTCATCGGGCACGCTGAGGATGGGAGCCCAAGCCTTCTCCTCGCCCTGATGCTCCATAAAGTCGTCGGCGAAGATCTTGCTGTAGAACTCTTTCCACTCGCTGGCAGCCCACGTTGGCATGTGGACACCGTTGGTGACGTATCCCACATGGCTCTCCTCGGCTGCATAGCCCTTCCAGATGCCCTGGAACATTCGCTTTGACACCTCGCCGTGGAGCCAACTCACGCCGTTGCTCTCCTGGGTGGTGTTGAGCGCAAACACGCTCATCGAGAAACGCTCGGGCGTGTCGGGGTTCTCGCGACCCATGTTCATCAAGTCACTCCACTCGATTCCCAGTTTGGCGGGGAACTCGTGCATATACTTGTGGAAGAGGCCTTCCTCGAAGTAGTCGTGGCCGGCGGGCACGGGGGTGTGGACGGTGTAGAGCGACGTGGCGCGCACCACCTCCAAAGCCTCGTTGAATGTCAAGCCCTCGTCCTGAACGTAGTCAACCAGTCGCTGCAGGTTGAGCAGTGCGGCGTGCCCCTCGTTGCAGTGGTAGAGTTGGCTCTTGATGCCCAATTTCTTGAGCATCAACACACCGCCGATGCCCAACAGGTACTCCTGCTTGATGCGGTTCTCCCAGTCGCCACCATACAGTTTGTGGGTAATAGGGCGGTCAAACTCGCTATTGAGGTCGATATCCGTGTCGAGCAGATAGAGTTTCATGCGGCCCACGTTGACGCGCCACACGTTGGCGTAGATGATGCGCTCGGTGTAAGGCACCTCAAGAATCATCTGCTGACCCTTCTCGTCAAGCACCGGCTCGATGGGCAGGCGGTTGAAGTTCTGCGCCTCAGAGTTAGCAATCTGCTGGCCGTCGAGGGCGAGGGTCTGGGTGAAGTAGCCGTAACGATAAAGGAAACCGACGGCCGTCATATTGATGCAGCGGTCGCTGGCCTCCTTGATGTAGTCGCCGGCAAGGATACCCAAGCCGCCGCTGTAAATCTTGAGAGCGTTGCACAGGCCATACTCCATGCTGAAGTAGGACACCGAGGGGAGGTCGGTGCGCATCGGCACGCTCATATACTCCTTGAATTTGGCATAGACGCTGTCGATGCGCTTCATCAGCGCCTTGTCGGCGAGGATTTCCTCAAAGCGCGCCGGCTTCATCTTCTGCAGCATCATCACGGGGTTCTCGCCCGTTGAGCGCCATAGGTCACGGTCCAGGTCATGGAAGAGGGTCTTGCCCTCGCTGTTCCATGCCCACCACAGGTTCTTGCACAGCTCGTCAAGTTTCTTGAGCGGTCCGGGGAGTTCGCTCTTGACGGTCACGCTCCGCCACACGGGAGCATTGCTGTTACTGACTTTAATCTTCATTGTTTAATTATATTAGTTATTTGTTGTTCTTTTTTTGGGAACTAGGATATCTAGGGATTCTAGAGTTTCTAGGATTTCTAGGGATTCTAGGGTTTCTAGGGTTTCTAGGATTTCTAGGGATTCTAGGATTTCTAGGGTGATTGCTACTCGATAGTCGCTACACGCGACTTGGCGTTGTCGAGGGCGCGGGCGTAGGCGCCGTCGTAGGCGACGATAAAGTTGTCCCACGAGGCCTCCTTGGAGGTGGCGCGCGCGGCCTTGCTCAGGGCGCGCATCTTAGCGGCCGGAGCCATATAAATAGCGATGATTGAGTTGGCAATCGAGGTCACCGTCTCGCCATAGTTGCTGTCGCCGCGCGGCAGCACTTTCACGCCGCTGCGTCCTGCGTCCGTGCCGTACTTGTCGAGTACCCACTGGCCAAAGCCGGCCAGCGTTGTTGTCACGGTGGGCACACCAAAGGCGACACTCTCCAGCGGAGTGTAGCCCCACGGCTCATAGTAACTGGGAAATACCGTAAGGTCCAAACCGGGCAGCACATCGTAGTAACTCAAGTTGACGATGCCGTCGTTGCCGTCGAGGTAACACGGAATGTCAATGACCTTGAGCAGGTCAGTCGGCTCGTTGTGGATGCCGAGCGAATTGATGCGGCCATAGATGGCATCCTGCCCCTCGTTGTTCAACGTGTGGGTAATCACGGGATTGAACAAGCGGCGGCGCTGGCGGCGATTGGTCATCGCGGCAGCCAGATCGGCGCGCGGAGCCTTTACCCATGCCGGCACGAGCGTGAAGGCGACGATGCGTCGTGACAACGTGTTGCTCAATTGTCCCAACGAGAAACGCACCATATTCAGGGCATCCAGATAGACATCGATGCCCTTGTTGCGGAACTCGCAGCGGCCGCTGGTAGCCACAAGCAACGTGTCGTCGCCGAATGTCTCGCCGGTCAACGCCTCGGCCACACGCAGCAAGCGCTCTCGCGCCGCGGCACGGGCCTTGGGCATTTTCTCGCCACGCGGCACAAAGTTTTGTTCAAAGGCGTTAGGCGTGACAATCGGGTCACGGCCGATGAGTTGACGGCACTCGCGGGCCGTCACGTCGCTCACCGTGGTGAACGCGTCGGCCTCGAGCGCGGCCGTTTTCTCCAACGAGTGCTTTGACTGCATGTTCAACTCCCCCGCCATCTGGTCGCCATCATATCCCGCCATGTAGTCATAAAGCGGCTTGCCGTTGCCACTGATGCTACGGCCAATGCTCGTGGCATGGGTGGTGAACACGGTTGCCACACGCGGCAGGCGACTTTTCACGTGGAGCAGACCCATGCCCGTCGTCCACTCGTCAAAGTGAGCCACCACGCGGCCGGCGTTGGTGCACGCGGAGATGCTCTCAATGACGATTGCGGCAGCCACACCGAACATGCATGCCTCGTCGTAGTCGCCGTAGGCATGCAGAGAGTCGACGCCGTAGTGTCGCCACATCTCGGCGTAGATGGTATTCTTGTAGGGGAAAAGCGATTGGAAGTCAACAAGCACGACAAGAGGCTTGCCCGGGACATCCCAACGGCCCACGCGAGCCGTGACGCCGTCTGGTAACACCGTGCTGCGCAACCAACTGTCAAGTGGGGTCTTGCACTCAAGAAAGTATGGAGATGGCATATCATCGGTCCAAATGTCGGGACCGACAAAAATCACTTTGTCTTTGTATTGTTTCTGGAGCGTCTTGGCCTTGGTGGAAAGCACGGCATAGATGCCGCCCACCTTGTTACAGACCTCCCAACTTGTCTCGAACAATAAGTCTAGCATATACAGTTTCTTAGCGGAACGCCCATCAGCACACGGCTGACGGACTGTCGTGGAAGACTTCCACGCCATTGAGACTGCAAAATTACAAAAAATATCAATATCTCACCTCATTTCACGCTCGCATTAAGATTTTTTTATTACTTTTGCAGTGTATGGAAATAATCAATCTACTTGAATTTGTTGACCGGGCACAGTTGCGAGCGTGGCTCGCCGCGAACCATAACACAGAGAAAGAATGCTGGGTGGTGGCCTACCTTAAGCGCAAGCCAACGTGGAGCGCTCTTGCCTATATTGATATTGTGGAAGAGGCGCTGTGCTTTGGCTGGATTGATTCCACAAAGAAGAAAATGTCTGACGGCCGCCTCGCGTAGCGTTTATCGCCGAGGCGCAAGGGCAGCCATTGGACAGAACTCAACAAGCAACGATGTGCTGACCTTGAGTGTCGCGGACTGATGACCGATGCCGGCCGGCGCGTCTTGCCGGCCGGCTCCGGTGATGTCACATTCGAGACTTCTGCTTGTCGCCGGCGCCACTGCCGCGATACTTGGAGCGGGCCTCGTTGAACTTCCACGTGATGTCGAGCATGAAAGTGCGACGGCCGGGATTGCGCGACGTGATGTCACGTTGGCCGAAGATTGTGGCCGAAGTACGGTTGGTGTTGAAGATGTCAACGCACCGCAAGTCGGCCGTCAGCGTGCCCAGGCGGTCAAGGCTGAAGTCGCGCTGCACGCCGGCAGTGGCGCTGAAACGCGTCCGGGTGAGCCGGAAGTTATTGTATTCGCCTTTTGAGGCCCAATGCAAGTCGGCGCTGAGGCGGAAGCCATGCGGCAACTCGATAACGTTCTTCCAATCGAGCATCACCCACGGACGATTGAGGGTAATAGTCGAGCCGGCGGCTGTGAGTGACTTGTAGTTTTGGAACATCGACACCACGCTCCACGTGGGATGCCAGCAGCCCACGGTGGGCCGCGCCGACGCGATCAGCGTCAACTGATTGTAGGCGTCACGGCTATTGACGGGCCTCACGAGGCTCACCAACGGGTCTTCGGCGCCCGGATACGGCTCGGTACTCATCGTCACAGCATCCTTGATGCGGCCATAATTCACGGTCAGGTTGGCCCATTTGTAACCGGCGTTAAACACGAGACTATGGGTATAAGTTGGCCGCAGGTAAGGGTTACCGCTCTGGTAGGTGTAACGGTTGATATATATTGTTGAACTGGTGAGGTTAGAGTAATGCGGTCGCTCGATGTCACGGCGGTAAGACAACGAGAGTTGCACCTTGCCCACCGGCAGCGAGACTACCGCCGTGGGGAACCAGTCGCCGTAGTTGCGGCACACCTCACTCTCTCTGGCGCCGAAGTTGTAATAATCGTTCGACAAGTGCTCATATCGCAGTCCGGCCTGCACAAACACGCGGCCGAAGCGGTGACCATACTCGGCGAATGCCGCCGCGGCCGTCTCGTTAATCTTGGTGTCGGTCGCCGTGACGGGCACTGCGTCGGTTGCCGTGAATGAGTAGGCGTCGGTGCGGCTGTTGTGGGAATACTCGGCGCCAAACGAGAGGTTACCGTTGCCCACTTGCCATCCAAAGATGAGTTTTGATGCCCAGAATTTGTTGCCGCTCGTCGTGTTGCTCTCGATGCCGCGCTCGATTGCCGCGCCGTCGGCAGGCAGCGTCGTCTCGCGTGTGTTGCCCGGCGAACGTGTGTCATCAAACAGGCCGTCAACATTCAAGTCGATGCTCAGGCGGTTCACCTTGCCTGTATAATAGACGTTAAAAATGTGCTTATCGAAACTGTCTTCCTGCGTGATGTCACTCTCGGAGCGCTCGGTGAACACGCCGTTACGGTAGTTGTCGGTGTTAAACCAGCCGTTGAAACTGCCTTTGGGATGACGGTCATACTTATAGAAAGCGCCGAAACTGTGATTTTCGTTAACCATATAGTTGAGTTGCAGTTGCGGCGACCACCCTTTCCATATGGTTTTCGACTCTTGGGTGCTAATCGCGTCGTAGCGGTCGGCACCCACGTAGTACAGCAGATCGTTGTCCTGCAACGACTTGGAGTGGCCATATCGGCCGGCCCACAGCGAGGCGGTCACGTCCAGGCCGCCCGTGCGGTAGTTCACGTCAAGATTGTTGGTGATTGTGAAACCATACTGGTACATCGCGCCCACGTATTCTTGAAAACTGAAGCCGTCGCCCTGCGACTTCTTGAGCGTGATGCGCACCACCGCCTTGACCGATGCCGCGTAACGGGCACCGGGGTTCTGCACCACATCTACATATTGTATCTGGTCGGAACGCAGGCGCGACAACTCCTTGATATCTTGCACGCGGCGTCCGTTGATGTACACCTCAGCATCACCGCGGCCGAGCACCTTCACCGCGCCGTCGCGCTCGGCCTCGACCGAGGGGATGTAGGCCAGCGCGTCGCTCACCGTGCCGGTCTTTTCGAGGATGGTACCCTCGACAGTGGTGCGCATCGCGTCGCCCTTGACGTGAGTCTTCGGCAATGGGCTCTTCACTACTATCTCACCAAGCAACTGCGCGTCCTCCTCCATTGTGAGAGGGCCGAATGGCAGGCTGTCGACATATAAAGTCTTGTAACCGATGCTTGACAACCTCAACACGCGGTTGTCCATGCCGGCCGCAATGTGGAACACTCCGGCCTCGTCCGTCACCGTACCTTGCACCATGGCGCTATCCGGCAACGACAGCAACACCACATTAACAAACGGCATGGCCTCACCGCGCGCGTCCACCACACGTCCTTGCACATCCGCCGGGGCAGCCCACGCCGCCGCCTGCATCGTCATCACTACGGCGACAATCGCCGCTAATCTGATTTTAATTCTTTCCATCGTTAATTTTTCGATTTTTGTTGACGCGGCAAAATTAGTTACGATGGTCGGCTCATACAAATTAGTGGGATATTCGGCACAATTCTGTGACGAATGGCGTTATTTTTGAAAAATAATACTACCTTTGCGCTTATTATGAGCAACAGTTGGAAAGAAACATTGACCGTGCGTGCCGTCAGCGTGGGGTTCACCTGCCTGGCATTTGCCGTGTTTAAGCCTCTCGGCATGGATGGCTTGGCGACAATGCTATACGTGCATCTGCTCGTCGTGTGGATACTGGGCGTGGGTGTGTGTTACCTCACCGAGGCCATTATGAGGCACATTGTGGGCATGCCCGCCTCGCTTGACCACGGAGTCGATTACATCATCAAGCGCAACTTGCGGTTCCAACTCATCAACTCACCAATAGAGGCAATTATGATGTGTGCTTATCTGCATTTGCCGATGACGACGGCCGGTTTGCCCGATCCGCTATCGGTAAGAGGCATCGGCCAAACGGTACTGATCATCGCGTTTTGCTCATTTGCCATCGGTCTCTATTGGCGTTTTAAATTCCGCAGCCGCTACCTTGAGGCGGAACTGCGTGAGGTGAAAGCGCTCAACCTCGCCCTCCAGTCTGTACCTGACGCTCCATATTCATTGAGTGGCGAAGCAGGAGCGTCTTCCACTATCACCCTCACCGGCAGCACGAGCGACACGGTGACTCTCAACGTGAATGATTTGCTCTTTGTGGAGGCTGTGGGCAACTATGTGAAGGTGTGCTATTGCAGCGCCGGCAAGGTGCGGGGCGACATGTTGCGCGCCACCTCCAAGCAGATTGAGGATGCGCTGCGCGACTATCCTATGGTAGTGCGTTGCCACCGCGCTTTTCTTGTCAACTTGAGTCAGGTTGAGCAAGTCACCTCAAGCGGCGGCAATATGAGGCTGGCCATGCGCCACTGCGACGAGACAGTGCCCGTCTCCCGCAGTCACATCGCCACTATCAAAGCCCAACTATCGACAATAGCCTCCTCCCCGGCCGGGACCGCGACCGGCGGACCAAACTTAATGTAAAAGTGATTGATAATCATCTTAATAATAAGCGGTTGCTTGTAGGGGCAGAATAAATTCTGCCCGCCTGCCGCAAACGGGCAGAATAAATTCTGCCCCTACATTTCTCAGAACAATCATTTTATCTACGCGGCTGGGCAGGCGCCGGGAGAAAAAGAGCGCCTCGGTCCGTTGGTACGGGCCGAGGCGCGGTGTATTGAAATGATTATCTCACTTACTTCACCTCCTCAAAGGGGACGTCTTGCGGACCGTCGTTGCCGCCCTGACCGCCTTGCTGGCCGCCGAAGGGGTTCTGGCCGCCGAAGGGGTTGCCAGCGGGCTGACCGCCTTGCGCAGCCTGCGCCTGCTGATACATCGTCTGGAAGAGTTCGGTGAGTTCCTTGCTGGCGGTGTCGATGGCGGTGAGGTCCTGCGCCTTGTGAGCCTCACGGAGTTTGTTGAGGGCGTCCTCAATCTTGCTCTTGAGGTCGGCCGGCAACTTGTCGCCGTTCTCCTTGAGGGTCTTCTCGGTCTGGAAGATGAGGGCGTCGGCCTCGTTAATCTTGTCGATGCGCTCGCGCTCGCGGGCGTCGGCAGCGGCGTTTGCCTCGGCCTCGGCCTTCATGCGCTTGATCTCCTCGTCGGTCAGACCGCTTGAAGCCTCGATACGGATGCTCTGTTCCTTGCCGGTGGCCTTGTCCTTGGCGCTGACGTTCATGATGCCGTTTGCGTCGATGTCAAAACTCACCTCAATCTGCGGGATGCCACGCGGCGCGGGGGCGATGCCATCCAGGTGGAAGCGGCCCAGCGTCTTGCAGTCGCGCGCCATGGGGCGCTCACCCTGCAGCACATGGATTTCCACCTCGGGCTGGTTGTCAGAAGCGGTGCTGAACACCTGACTCTTGTGGGTCGGGATGGTGGTGTTGGCATCAATCAACTTGGTCATCACGCCGCCCAGAGTCTCGATACCCACCGAGAGGGGCACAACGTCAAGCAGCAACACATCCTTCACCTCGCCGGTAATCACACCACCCTGGATAGCGGCACCTACGGCGACCACCTCATCGGGGTTGACACCCTTGCTCGGTGCCTTGCCGAAGAACTTCTCGACCATCTGCTGGATGGCGGGGATACGAGTTGAGCCACCCACGAGAATAACCTCGTTAATCTCGCCGGTGGAGAGACCGGCGTCGCTCAAGGCCTTGCGGCAAGGCTCCATCGTAGCCTGAATCAGGTCATCGCAGAGTTGCTCAAACTTGGCACGGCTCAGGGTCTTCACCAAGTGCTTCGGCATCATGTCAACCTGCATGATGTAGGGCAGGTTAATCTCGGTGCTGGTTGAACTGGACAACTCAATCTTGGCCTTCTCGGCAGCCTCCTTAAGGCGCTGCATGGCCATCGGGTCACGGCGCAGGTCGATGCCGGGGTTGTCATTCTGGAACTCCTCGGCCAGCCAGTTGATGATGCGCTGGTCAAAGTCGTCGCCACCCAGATGGGTATCACCGTTGGTCGACTTCACCTCGATGATGTTGCCGCTGATGTTCAGAATCGAAATATCAAATGTGCCGCCACCCAAGTCAAACACGGCGATATTCTTGTCGTCGCTCTCCTTGTCGAGGCCGTAGGCCAACGCGGCGGCCGTAGGCTCGTTGATAATACGCTGCACCTTGAGACCGGCAATCTCTCCGGCTTCCTTGGTGGCCTTACGTTGAGCATCGTTGAAGTAGGCCGGCACAGTGATGACAGCCTCGTCGACTGAGGTGCCCAGATAGTCCTCGGCGGTCTTTTTCATCTTTTGGAGAATCATTGCCGAGATTTCCTGCGGCGTGTACTGGCGGTCGCCGATGAGTACACGGGGTTGACCGGCGCCATTGTCAACGACCTTATATGGCATACGGTTTACATCGCCGGTGACGTTGTTGAACTGCTCACCCATGAAGCGCTTGATGGAGAACACAGTGCCCGTCGGGTTCATAATCGCCTGACGCTTTGCAGGGTCGCCCACAATGCGCTCGCCGTTGTCCTTGAAAGCCACCACGCTCGGGGTGGTGTTGCGGCCCTCACTGTTGGGAATCACCACGGGGTTGGTGCCCTCGAGAACCGATACGCACGAATTAGTCGTGCCCAGGTCAATACCAATAATCTTACCCATAATAGTATAGTTTTTGTTTTTTGTCGAGTTAATAAATAATGTTGTTCTGACCGCATCGCCACTGACGAACGCGGTCACCCGTGTTAAGCAACAGACGTGCCACAACTGACACACCCGCCAATTACTGACAAATTGACACGCTACAAGAGCGCTTAATACTGCCAAAACGCCGCAATCGCAAAAAAACGGCGTCGGGGGGTTGTAGGTTGACAAAAAATTAGTAAATTTGTGGTTTGAACAATCGAGCAAATAACTCAACAAATTAATACTCAACAAAATGAAGAAATTTATTGCATTGATTTGCGCGGCCATACTTGGCATTGGCGCCGCAAGCGCTGACCCGGGCGAGAGCGGCACTTTCGCAGCCGGCGTGAACCTCAATTATGGCAGCCTCACAAAGAGTTTCGGCTTCGGCATCCGCGGCCAGTACACTTTCCCCAAGCACTTCCGCGGCGAACTGACGGTGAACTACTTCACCAAGCACGACTACAAGAAGGCTTGGGACATCAACCTGAACGCCCACTATATGGTGAACTTGTGGCAAAACCGTCTGTACCTTTATCCGCTTGCCGGTTTGAACTACACTATGATGAATGAGGACGCTCATGACGGTCTTGAAAAGGACGAGAAGAACCACATGGGTCTCAATCTGGGTATCGGAGCGCAATTTGCAATCACCGACCATATCAGCGCCTTGATAGAATACCGCCACACCATCGAGCGCAAAATCGACCAGGGCGTGTTCACCATTGGCGCCACTTACAACTTCTAACGACTAACCGACTAACGACTAATAACTTAATACTATGCTTAACCAGAAAGACTTAGAGATGTTGCAGTCACGCGGCATCAGTGCCGAGACGGCTCAGGGCCAACTCGACCGCTTCGCCAAAGGCTTCCCATGGCTGCGCCTGGAGGCCGCCGCCACCGTTGGCCACGGTATCTTGCGCTTGTCGCAACGTGACGAGACGCGCCTTATCAACCTGTGGAAGGCCTACCAGCAGAGCGGAGGCACGATTGAGAAATTTGTGCCCGCCAGCGGCGCCGCCAGCCGCATGTTCAAGAACCTGTTTGCTTTTGTCGAGAGCGGCCGCAATGAGCCGGAAACCGACTTTGAGCACGCCTTTGTTGACGGCATCCACCACTTTGCCTTCTATGCCGCGCTCAATGCGGCCTGCAAGCGAATGTTTGACAACGGTGCCAAGCAACTCATCACCGATGGCCGTGCCGCTGATGTGGCGCGCGCCCTGCTCGACGCGGACGGCCTCAACTACGGCGCCATGCCCAAGGGCTTGCTTCAGTTCCACATGGCCACCGGCCTGCCCCACACGCCGGTGGAGGAACATCTAGAGGAAGGCGCGCAGTATGCCGCCGACGCAGAGCGCAATGTTGACCTTCACTTCACGGTGAGTCCCGAGCACCGCGGCGCGTTCAAGGCGTTACTTGACCGCTCGCTGCCGCTGATGGAGAAGGTGTGGGGTGTGACGTTCAACGTCACGATGAGCGAGCAGAAAGCGAGCACCGACACCCTCGCCGCCAACGCCGACGGCACTCCCTATCGCGACAAAGACGGCAATCTGGTGTTGCGTCCGGCCGGCCACGGCGCGCTGCTGGAGAACCTGGGCGAGCGCGAGGCCAGTGTAATCTTTATCAAGAACATCGACAACGTGGTGCCACAGTCGCGCCGCTCGGTGACCACGCGCTATAAAAAAGTGATTGGCGGCGTACTCATCGAGGCTCAGCGACAGATTACGGAGCATCTTACCACACTCGACGGCGGCGCGACTCCGGAACAGTTGAAGGACATCCTGCGTTTTGTGGAGCAAACCCTCTGCACTGTAAATCCCGCCACGGCCACGATGAGTGATGACGAACTGGCAGCCTATTTGCGCGGCAAACTCGATCGCCCCATCCGCGTGTGTGGCATGGTGCGCAACGAGGGCGAGCCGGGCGGAGGCCCGTATCTGGCCTATAACGCCGACGGCAGTTATTCACCGCAAATCCTTGAGGCAGCCCAAATCAATCCCGATGATGCGGCCGCCGTGGAGATGATGAAAGGCGGCACTCACTTCAACCCCGTTGATCTGGTGTGCTACATCCGCAACTACAAGGGCGAGAAGTTTGACTTGAAGAAGTTTGTCGACCCCGACACCGGCCTTATCAGTGAGAAGAGCAAGGGCGGCACGACGCTGCTGGCACTCGAGTTGCCGGGCTTGTGGAACGGCTCGATGAGCGACTGGAACACGCTGTTTGTTGAGGTTCCCATCGAGACATTCAACCCCGTGAAGACCGTCAACGACTTGCTGCGCCCGCAACACCAGCCGTAAAATTAAGTACGAAGTACAACTAACGACTAAATAAGTGCGAAGTGCGAAGAAAATACTTTGCGCTTCGCACTTTTTTTGAGAAAAAGCGGCAAACGGTTGCAAATATCAAAAAAAAATAGTAATTTTGCTTTTTATTTCACAAACAACCTTTTAAAACTTTTATAAAATGGCTGACAGAAAACCAATTCCCGACAGCGAACTCATCATCAACAGCGACGGCTCGGTATTTCACATCCACCTGCTGCCCGAGCAATTGACCGACAACATCATCGTTTGTGGCGACCCGGGTCGCGTCGACATGATTGCCACAATGTTTGACACACGCGACTTTGAGGTCTCCAGCCGCGAGTTCCACACCATCGGCGGCACCAAGAACGGCAAACCCATCATGGCGCTGTCGCACGGTATCGGCCCCGACAACATCGACATCGTGATGACCGAACTCGACGCTCTGGCAAACGTCGACTTCAAGACCCGTCTACCCAAAGAGGAGCACCGCACTCTCAATATCGTGCGCATCGGCACCAGCGGCGGCCTGCAGCCCTATGTGCCCGTTGGCACTCCTGTTATTGCCGGCAAGGCAATCGGTTTTGACGGCGTGCTCAACTTCTACGCCGGTCGCAACTTGGTTGCTGACCTTGAGTTTGAACGTGCCTTCTGTGAGCACGTGAAGTGGAATCCTCTATTCGCCAAGCCCTATGTGGTTGATGCCAACCCGGAACTGGTGGCCAAGGTGGGTCGCGACGATATGGTGCGCGGCTACACGATTTCGGCCGTTGGATTCTATGGTCCTCAGGGTCGTGAGGTGCGTCTGCCGCTTGCCGAGCCGGAACTCAACCACCGCATTGAATCGTTTGAGTTCAACGGAGGCCACATCACCAACTATGAGATGGAGAGCGCGGCACTGCAGGGTCTCGCCGCATTGCTTGGCCATCGCGCGATGACCGTCTGCTCTATTATCGCCAACCGCGTTGCCACGAGCGCCAATCCCAACTACAAGACGGCAGTGCGCGACCTGATTGAGACGGTGATTACTCGCATGACTGAGTGACAGACTCCCAACAACTTGCCATCCTAAAAAAAAGCCTAATTATCGCGCTTCGCGACAATTAGGCTTTTTGCTGCTATTGCTCCAATAGGAATCTATGGAATCTGGAAAATCTTGGAATTATAGGAAAACTAGGAACTCTAGTAAAACTAGAAATTATAGCGAATCAAGCAGAAGACAATAATTATGAATTGTGGAATGCGTTCCAGCCTTGGGCGCGAATGGGAAGTTCGGCATTATCACGGCTGACGAGCACAGCACCTAACTCCGGCTTGGTGATGTGACCGATGAGGTGGGCGGTCTTCATCTGCGACACCAGTTCGTGCTGCGAAAGCGGCACGGTGAAAAGCAATTCGTAGTCCTCTCCCCCATTCATCGCCGCCGTAACAAGGTTCATATTCAGCTCTTCGGCCATAACCGCCGTCTGATAATCAATTGGGATGCGGTCCTCAAACACACGGCAGCCGACATTGCTTTCCTTACAGATATGCAGCAATTCGCTCGACAGGCCATCACTCACGTCCATCATTGCCGTGGGCGTGATGCCCAGCGCGCGCATCTCCTCTATCACATCGCGTCGGGCCTCGGGTTTGAGTTGGCGCTCAATAATATATTCACGACCGGCGAAGTCCGGCTGGAAATCCTTGATGCCTGCACTTGCCTCGCGTTCACGCTCGAGCAACTGCAGGCCCATATAGGCTGCGCCCAGGTCACCGCTAACGCATAGCAGGTCAGTGTCGTGTGCGCCGCTACGGTAGACAATATCGCCAGCGGCGGCTTCACCAAGGGCTGTTATACTGATAATGAGGCCGGTGACACTCGCGCTTGTGTCACCTCCAACAAGATCAACGCCATATCGCTCGCAAGCCAATCTCATGCCGGCATAGAGTTCGCTGATGTGCTCCACGGTGAAGCGTTTGCTGATGCCGAGCGAAACAGTGATTTGGCGCGGAGTGCCATTCATAGCGTAGATGTCGCTCAGGTTAACCACCACAGCCTTATACCCCAAGTGGCGCAACGGCACATAGGTAAGGTCAAAATGGATACCCTCGAGCAACAAATCGGTGGTGACAAGAGTGCATTTGTCGCCATACTTGAGCACGGCGCAATCGTCGCCCACGCCGCGCTGTGTTGAATTATTCTTGATTGTAATACCCTCGGTGAGTTTTTCTATTAATCCGAACTCACCAAGGGTTGAAATTTCGGTTTCTTGCATATCGACACAGCAAGTTTTAAACACGAATTACCATGATATTACTTCGGTAAATTTTGAGGTTAGCGTCAATTCACGTCTATGACAACGTCAATTCACGTTTAAAATAAAAAAATTGACAAAATAGACGTCGTTATAGACGAAAATAGACGCGAAACATTTTTTATAGCACTTTATCATTATTTACCGAAGTATTGCATGAATAATTCATGGTAATTCGTGTTATAATAATCAGTGTATTGAAAATCAGAGCTCCTCGTTGCGGTTGATGATTTCCTCCATCACCATCGACATGATAGGCTCGGCGGCGGCGGCGGCCTTCTGCACCTCCTCGTGGCTGACGTCGGGAGCGATGCCCTCTCCGCCCAGGTCAGTGATAACGCTGAGTCCAAACACTTCCATGCCGCCGTGGCGCGCCACAATCACCTCGGGCACAGTACTCATGCCCACGGCGTCACCTCCAATGCGATAGAAGTAGCGATACTCTGCCGGCGTCTCGAAGGTTGGACCCTGAGTGCCCACATAGACGCCCTCCACAAGGCGAATGTTCTTCTCCTTGGCGATGTCACGTGCCATAGCGATGAGACGCTTGCTGTAGGCCTCGTTCATTGCCGGAAAACGCGGACCGAGTTCGTTATAGTTCTTGCCGTGTAGCGGGTGCTCCGGGAAGAGGTTGATATGGTCGGTGATAATCATGATATCGCCGATGCGGAAGTTGGGGTTCATGCCACCGGAGGCGTTGCTCACAAAGAGGGTCTTGACGCCCAGTTCCTTCATCACTCTCACGGGGAAAGTGCTCTCCTTCATCGAGTAGCCCTCATAGAAATGGAAACGTCCCTGCATAGCCATAATGTACTTGTCGCCTAACGTACCGAAAATCATTCTTCCGGCATGTCCCTCAACGGTCGAGACGGGGAAGTTGGGAATCTCGTTGTAAGGCAACGAGACCTCGGCGTTGATGTGACTGGCGAGGTCACCAAGGCCTGTACCGAGGATAATGGCCGTCTTTGGCAATCGGTTCACCTTTGTGCGGATAAAGTCCGCGGTTTGCTTGATCAGTTCAAGCCAGTTTTTTTCTTCTTTCATTGGAGTTGATAGTTTTTTATAGGTTACAAATAATTAGTCGTTAGTCAACGTGGGTAGGGTCGTCGTTATGGCTCTCGATGCGTCGCACCAAGTTATCGATAAACCGTGGCCCGTCCTGTTCCATAAGTCCGACCTTGATGGGGACGAAATAGATGAGCGAGCGTCGTTCGGGTGGATAATAGGCGTTGTTGAGGATTTTGACGGCATCCTTCTCGGTGGTGATGACAAACTTGCGCTCTCCGGGCAGTTTATCGAGTTCGCTGAAGATGAGTTCAAAGTCGGCACGCGAGTAATAGTGATGGTCGTCAAAGTGAATGACGCGCGTTGCTGCGCCGAATGACATCAGATACTTGGCAAAAGGCCGATGGTTGGCGATGCCGGTGAGGCATAGCACCGCATCGCCGGGCCTGAGGTCTTGGAGCGAATTGATGCGCACGTCGGGCACGGGGAAAATGGGGCGCGGCGCGCCATAGCGGATTGTGCTATAGTAGAGCGAGGTGTCGGGGAAGAGGTCAAGGTGCTCTTTGACCAGTCGCATGTCGCGCGGCAGGATGTCGGGCGGACACTTTGTGACGACAACAATATCACTTTGCAACGTGAGATAGTGCATCGGCTCGCGCAGGTTGCCCAGCGGCAGCAACTTATCCTCATAGGGCAAACGCGTATAGTCGACAAGCACCACGTTCACCTTGGGCTTGACTTGACGGTGCTGGAACGCATCGTCAAGCAAAATCAAATTGATGTCAGGGTGGAGTTCCAGCAGGCGGTTGATGCCCTCAACGCGGTCCTCACACACGGCCAACTTAATCAATCCGTTGAACTTGTGGAAGATTTGGAACGGCTCGTCGCCGATGTCTCGCGGCGAGAGCGAGTCGGTGGCGAGGATAAAGCCGCTTGTCATGCGCTTATACCCACGGCTGAGCACCGCGATGTTGTATCTTGAATAGAGCGCCTCGATGATATACTCCACCATAGGCGTCTTGCCAGTGCCGCCCACGGTGATGTTGCCCACGCTGACGACGGGCACCTTGAAGGAATGCCGCTTAATCCAACCGCGTTCAAAGAGGAAGTTCCTCACCCACACCACACCGCCATAGACCCACGAGCACGGCGTGAGAATGGCGTCGAGTAACATCTTGCGATGCTTAGCGTTAAGGATGCGGGTGAGGAGACTCATATCATGAAAAGTTTACCGTTAACTGTTGACCGGTTAGAGCGTTACGCGGTCAAACATGAGGCAGAGGACGTGGTCGCGACCGAGAGTCTGCCGCAACTCCTTGTAGTAGTCGTAGAAGAGCCCCATCTCGTCGGCCATGCGGACCTCGGCCTGGGCATTCATCATCTTGGTGACCATCGCCTTCCAATTCTCCTCGAGAGAGGGATAGCACTGCGTGTCGCAGTCCTTGTCGAGGCCTGCCTCGTTGGCGACCCATGCGATGGCCTCGTCAAGTCCGCCCAACTCATCGACCAAGCCGATCTTGAGAGCACTCTTGCCGTCCCACACTCGTCCTTCGGCGATGACCTTTATCGAATCTTGAGAGACGCCACGTCCGTCGGCACAGCGCTTTGTAAAGAGGTCATAACCGCGGTTGACCATCTGCTGCAAGGCAGCGAGCTGAGATGGTGTGAGGCGCTTGGTCATCAATCCCATGTCGGAGTTTTTGTTGGTCTTTACAACACTGATGTGAACGCCCAACTTATCCTCCATCAGTTCCTGCATACAGGGGATAGTGCCGAAAATACCAATCGAACCGGTGATGGTTGTGGGCTCGGCAAAGATGCGTCCGGCGCCGCTCGAGATATAATAGCCACCGCTGGCGGCATAGTCGCCCATCGAGACGGCCAACGGTTTGCCGGCGGCCTTGAAGTCGTCGAGTGCTTTCCAAATCTGTTCGCTGGCAAACGCGCTGCCGCCGGGTGAGTTGACGCGCAGCACGAGGCCCTTAACGTTGTCGTCCTTGGCGAGTTCATCAATAATCTCAACCATTTTCTCGCCGTGGATAGCGTCATCGTTCATATCGCTGTCATCGTCATCGATCTCGCCCACTGCGTAGAGCACTGCGATGTGCTCGCCGCTTGCCGGCGTGTCGAGGTCGGTCACAAGTTCGGATGGAGAAACCAGCGCGAGGTCATCATCCTCATCAACCTCGGTGAGAGCCTTGAGTTTCTTCTCGAAGTCCTTGCGGAAGCAGATGCCGTCCAGCAGACCCAGGTCGACGATTTCTTGCGCCGAACGCGTGATAAGGATGCTGTCGACGAGGGAGTTGAGGCGCTCGGGAGCAATCTTGCGGTCGGCGGCAATTTCGTTGCTGATCTCGCCCCAGATTGAGCCGAGGTAATGCTCGGTCTGCAAACGGTTGGCGGGGCTGATACTGTCCAGCATATAAGGCTCGACTGCGCTCTTGAAGGTTCCCACACGCACCACCTGCATTTCAACACCCACCTTTTCCATCAAGCGCTTGAGGTAAGGGATGCTGGACGCCATGCCGTGAAGGTCAAGGGCACCCTCGGGATTGACAAACAGGCTGTCGGCCACACTGGCGAGGTAGTAGTCGCCCTGTCCGTAACCCTGGTTGGCGAAAGCATAGATAAATTTCTTGCCCTCAGTTTTGGTCTTGAAGTTCTTCAAGGCCTTACGCAAGGCGGTGAGGGTGGCCGGTGCCGCCATTGCGCCATTGCACTCGAGGTAAATGCCGTCGATTTTGTCGTTTGTTGCAGCGTCGTCAATGGCTTTGACAAGCATATTAAGGCCGGTTGCCTCGCTTGGCATCGAGCCGCTGGCCAGGTCGGCCATCGTGGGAGACGGCGTGGCGGGACGCTCGGCAATCTCGCCGTCGAGGTCGAGGTGAAGGATTGAATGTTTCTCCACAGAAGTGGCCTTGCCTCCACCCATCGAGGCAATGGAGAGGCTGAACAGAATGGTGGCGATGACAAAAAATGTCAACGCCAAAATCACTCCCACAAATGACCCGCACACGACGAGCAGAAATTTCTTCATCATAATGGTTAGGATCTAAAATATTGTTTTACAATCACATCAGCGATTATCACCGCCAATGCGGCTCTATCAATCTACAAAGATAGAAATTTATTTTTAAAGTGCCGAAAAATCATCATCATTTTTTCGTGAAAAATATTTCGAGGCGAGCACGACAAGAGCAATAGAGGCCACCATACTCACCATCGCGACCCAGGGCAACTGACCGAGAGCCGGCAAACCGATGGTGTCGACAATATTCTCATCTGCGCCGTTGCATGCGGCGATGTAACTCGACACGACTACGATGGTGTTGTTGAGGAAGTGGGCGATAATGGGTACCCACAGCGAACGCGTCCACAATAGCAGATAACCAAACCACACGCCGAGCAACATCCTGGGCACAAAGCCGTAGAACTGCAAATGGATGGCACTAAAGAGAATTGCGACGCCCCACACCGCAACGTGGCGTTGGCCACTATAGTCCATCCATGTGCCTTGCACGGCACCGCGGAAGAGCAGTTCCTCGCTCAGTGCCGCCACTAAGCCGATAACGAGCACTCCGGCAAGCATCTGCCAAACATTAGTCACATTGAGCAGCAGTTCGGTTTGAAGAGCAGCGGCATCTTCCATTGGGCGCAACACGCTCTCAAGGGCCGTAGGCAGGACGACGTGGGCGTTCCAGTCAACAATCCAGTTCATGGCCGGCAGGGCAATCACCTGCATGAGGACTACCGCGGCAAGTGCCATCCACGATGGCGGCACATTCAGGCGCAAGGCGGCGCAGGGGCGCTGCCACAGGAAGCGCGCGAGGACTACGGCAGGCAAGATGAATGCCAAGACATCCTGTCCGACGGTGAGCCAAAGCAGATGAGTTCTCGACTCAAGATTGAGCAGCCCGAGCGACTGCAACACCATCAGTGCGACGGAGGCGAGCATGAAGCCGATGAACACCAACGCGGCCAGCAGCAATAGCGCTGCGGGCAGCGAAAGCCGTCTTTTGGGTAAATTTTCGTTCATATCGTTTGAGAGTCGTTTTTTTACTAGTGTTCCTAGATTTTCTAGGGTTCCTAGGAATTCTAGGGGTGATTTAACTGTCGAGCATTTTTAGGAAGGTGTCTTCGTCGATAATGTCGATGCTCAAGCGGCGGGCTTTCTCAAGTTTGGCGGGTCCCATATTCTCGCCGGCGAGCACCATCGATGTGGCGCCACTAATCGAACTGACATTCTTGCCTCCGTGCTGTTCAATCATCGCTTTATATTCTTCACGTGAATGACGTGAGAATGTGCCACTTATAACAATCTTCTTGCCGGCAAGGCGGTCAGTGCGTCCGGCAGTCTCCTCGGCAGTGAGAGCCAACTGCAATCCGGCTGCACGAAGTCGCTCGACGAGGGTGCGGTTGAGCGGGTCGGCAAAAAATTCAACGATACCATCGGCGATGACCTTTCCCACATCGGGAATGGTGGCAAGTTGCTCTGCGCTCATCGCCATCAAGGTGTCGATATCGTGGACTGTAGCCGTGAGTTGGCGCGCCGTTGTCTCGCCCACGTTGGGGATTGAGAGGGCAAACAGCACTCTCGCAAACGGCACTCCCCTGCTCTGTTCCAGTCCCTGAAGCAGGCGTCGCGCGCTGCGCTGCTGCCATCGGTCGAGAGCCACAAGTTGCGCCTCGGTGAGGTCGTACAGGTCCGCCGGGTCATTCACCAGTCCGGCAGCGTGAAGTTGTGCCGCCGCCTCGCTTCCCACGCCATCGATATTCATCGCGTGGCGCGAGACGAAGTGCTCGATGCGTCCCACAATTTGAGGAGCGCAGCCTCGGCTATTAGGGCACACCCATGCCGCCTCGCCGTCGTCACGACGCAGCGGCGTGCCACACTCCGGGCAATGTGACACGAACTGCACCGGCTTGGCTCCGGCCGGACGCTGCTTGAGGTCGACGCCCACAATTTTGGGAATAATCTCGCCGCCTTTTTCCACAAACACGTGATCGCCGTCGCGGATGTCAAGTTGCTCGATGATGTCGGCGTTGTGCAGCGAGGCGCGTTTGACAATAGTGCCGCTGAGCAACACCGGCTCCAGATTGGCCACAGGCGTGATAACACCCGTGCGCCCTACCTCAAACGACACGCTCTTCAACAACGTGCACTCCCGCTCCGGAGCAAACTTATAGGCGATGGCCCAGCGTGGCGACTTAGCGGTTGAGCCCAAGTTGAGTTGCTGTCGCAGGTTGTCAATCTTGAACACGAGGCCGTCGGTGGCAACGGGCAAGTGGCGTCGTTCCTCGTCCCAATGCGCGATAAAGTCGGCGATATGGTCTATATCGTCCAGGCGACTGAGCATACCCGTTTTAAAGCCCCACCGCTTGAGGGCGTCGATGCTCTCATGATGGGTGGCGAAGGGCAGATTATCGCCCAATAGAAAATAGAAAACGGCATCCAGGCCACGACGGGCCACCTCGGCGCTATTCTGCAATTTTAGCGTGCCGGCTGCGGCATTGCGCGGATTGGCGAACAGCGGCTCCTCTTGTTCTTGTCGCTCGCGGTTGAGCGCGTCAAAACGTTCCCAGGGCAACAGTATTTCACCACGCACCTCAAAGTGCCGTGGCCAATCGCCATCCTCGGGCAAGGTGAGCGGAACGCTGCGGATGGTCTTGACATTTGCCGTGACATCATCGCCGCGAGTGCCGTCACCGCGCGTTACGGCACGGGTGAGGCGTCCGTCGTCGTAGGTGATTGAGATTGACGTGCCATCATACTTCAGTTCGCCCACAATCTCACATTGCTCACCGCCCAATCCCTCACGCGCGCGCCGCAGGAAGTCTTGCACCTCCTCAATAGAGTAACTGTTGGCGAGCGACATCATCGGCCGCTCGTGAGTGACCTGCTCAAAACCCTTGGTGATGTCGCTGCCCACGCGCTGCGTTGGCGAGAGAGGGTCGGCATACTGCGGATAGTCTCGCTCAAGGTCTTCGAGTTCGCGCAGCAGGTGGTCGTACTCTTGATCGCTGATTGTCGGGGCGTTGAGCACGTAGTAGCGGTGGTTGTGCTCGTTGAGTTCGCGACGCAACTGGTCGATGCGTTGTTTAAACAAGTCCATCATTTACCGGTGAAGATTTCATATTGGATGCGGCGAGCCTTGTCGATGCTGGCCTTATCGTCGGGATTGATATCATATTTGTCACGCGGCGGGATTACCATCACCGTACCGGCCGGCACATTGTTTGGGTCACTGATTTTATCTTTGTTTTCAAGATAGATATAGACCCAAAAGTCGGGCTTGACGTAGTGCTTGCGCGACATGCTGGTGAGGTACATCGTGCGAGAGATAGTGTCGGTGACAACCGCTTGCGCGATGTTTTCATCTTTCCCGAGGTCTGCCCTGCCCCCTCCGGAAGAAAGGGAGTCAGGTCCGGTGACATTCGTCGGCTCAACTGCTTGTGGGGTCCGGGCTTGGCCCGGCCGTTCCGCCGATGCCACAGATGCCGTGTCTGTCACTGTGACGCCGGCGTTGGAGGCATAGTAGTTGATTGGATTGGTGCCATACCACCAAGCGAGCCACAGACACATCATGACCAACGACGCCGCGGCCGCTCCGGCAGCAAATCCTTTCCAGAAAGGTTTGCCGTCTTCAGTTGACCGCTGAGCGAGTGGTTCTTCTTCCTCAGTCTCAGAATTCTTAGAACTCTCAGAACTCTCAGAATTCTTAGAACTCTCAGCAGTCGCGTCGGGTTTTGACGGATTGAATGGCGGCGGTGTCGCGCCGGACAACGGTTCCGAAGTTTCAACAGGCGGCTGCTCGCCGCATTCGGGGGCGGCCAGGCCAAGGCCAGGCCCTACAACCGGCGAAGCGGCGGCGGTTTCGGGAGCGGCGGCAACTTCGGCGACAGTTTCGGCGGCGGTTTCGGGAGCGGTGGCAGTTTCGGCCTCGGGAGCGGCTTCGGGAGCGGCGGCGGCAGCAGTGGTTTCGGCGGCGGCTTCGGGTGCAACGGCCTCTGGAGCGGCGGCGGCAACCTCATCAGCAACGGCAATGTCCTCGGTCTCGGCCTCGGCAAGACGGGCATCGGTGAGCGCATCGCTCAGTTCCACGCGGTGAAAACCGGCAAAAGGTGAGTTGACAAGTTCAGCCAGTTTGGGCGAGATGACGAACACCACGCGGTTATAAGACTGTTGGCCACCGGTGAGCCTGACATTCTCCAAAGCAAACGTACCTAAACCGTCAACGGCCACCTGACGACCGTCGGCGAGAGTCTGCTTGATGGTGGCAAAAAGTTCTTTTAGAAAAAGTTCACTCACGCGCTCGGTAGTTTGGGTAGCCTGCGCGACCAACGACACGAGTTGCGGAAGCGTTATTTTGGGATTGCTACGACGAGGCATGGCGATTCACTTTTTTGGTTTATGGTTACGTATCTGCCTGGATAGCAGCGAACTGATGTTAAACTTCATCACGGCGCGCGGCGGGTCAAGATAGCGGCGGCCATCAACAAGAACGACACGTTCGTCGGTAACATTGGTCTCGAAATTGCCAAATCCCGGCACACACACGTCCTCGCCGTTGCCGGCTGCTGTTGCGATGGTCTGCACCAGGGCGCCAAGTAACTTATCGACATCGGCGGACGGTCGTTGCAGTTTGGTTGCCACCGCCTCCACCAATTGTTTATGAGTCATTGTCTGCATCAGATAACAATCTAACTTTTAACCAGATCTTCAATAAATTGCTCAAGAGATTTGACATCAACATGCGGAAATGATATATCTTTCAATACATTAAAATGTTTATCTTGAGTCACTATATAGTCCGCATTAGAAATAATAGCACAATCAACAAATTTATTGTCGTCAACGTCTGCCTCAATCATGTGGAAACGATATTGCGCATCTACCCGAACAACATTATTTGCCCTTAAAATAGTTTCAATTGCAAGTTGAGCCGCAAGTGGAGACATCAGTCTTGCAATAATTTCCTCATACTCGGCAAGTATTTCAGTCGTTACACAAAGATAATAGTTACCAGAGATAAAGTTCTCCCACACAGAATAATATTTGCTACGTCTTGATAATGATTGAACGAGGCAATTTGTATCAAGGACAACAAATCTACGTTCCATTGATTCTACTTATCATTATAGGCAGTTCGCAGATGCATATCACCCCAACTCGAGATGGTTTCATCTGAAATGGCACCGTTATCCCACAAGCGGTCAAGTTCCGTTTGAAGTCTTGAGTTCAAAAAATTAACAATTACGTCCTTCAAAGCAACTAAATCACTATCACTATTAATACAAGATAACATATTAATTATCTCATACTGCGCTTTATTGAATTGATAAGTCCTTTCCATATTTTTTTTGCAAATATAATACTTTAATTTGACATGAACAAATTACTCTTTACACTCTATTGTCAGGCGGTCGGTGGCCATGCGCGTCATGTATTGCTGAATTAGGGCCTGCAGGAAGCGTTGCATCGACTCACGGCGAGCGGCGAAAGTGCTATCCCCCACCAGATTGCGGGTCATCAGGCGGTCGTTGAGGACGTAAAGGCCCGTAGCGTTCTTGCCGTCAAACTGGAGCACATAGCCGTCGCGCACCAACTGATAGATGCCGTTAAGGTAACTGAAGGCCCATGCCTCGGCGGCCGGCGTGTTGAGCACGTCGATGCCAAAGGCGACGTAGGGCTTGTCGTAACCGAGCAGTCCAAGCACGGTGGGCATGATGTCAATCTGCTGAGCCACAGCGTCAATCATAGCCGGTTGCAACAACTCGCCACTGGGGTCAAAGAAGATGATTGGCGAACAGAAAGCGCCCAAATCGGTCTGATACTCGACATGGTTGCTCACGTTGGTATGGTCACTGGTGAGCACAAAGAGAGTGTTGCGGTACCACGGCTGACGGCTCGCACTCTCAAAGAAACGGCGCAACGCGTGGTCGGTGTAACGGATGCAACGGTGGATGGGTAGCGGACCGGCCTCAAGCGAGTCTTCCATCTCCTTTGGCACCACAAACGGGTGATGGGACGATGCAGTGAAGACAGCCGTCATAAACGGTTGGCGCATCTGGCTCATGCGGTCACAATAGAACTGCAGGAACGGTTCGTCCCAGATGGCCCACGTGCCGTCGAAGTCGCCGTCGCCGCGGTAATGTGGGTCGGCATTGAACTCGTCGCGGCCATAATATGCGCCAAAACCGGTGCTGCGCGCAAAGGCCTGGAAACCCATACTGCCGTTTTGCGCCCCGTGGAAGAAAGCCGTTTGATAGCCTTCGGCGCCAAGAGTTGCGGCCAAACCACCGACGCGGTTCATCGCAGCCGGAGTGAGGAAAAACGGCTCTACCATCATCGGGATGGACGACAGGATGCTCGGCATGCCGTCAATACTCTTGCGGCCGTTGCTGAAGGTGTGGGTGAACGTTACAGAGCGCGTGAGGAGCGAGTCGACAAACGGCGTGTAGCCCTTGTAGGTGCCGCCGTCGAGGTCGCGGTTGAGCGCCCCGATGTATTCACGGCCGAAACTCTCAACGATGAGTACGACGACGTTACGCGGAGCCTGCCCGGATGCCAAGCCAAGGCCGGGCTCTACATTCTCATGTACGGGGCTATACACCGCCTCCAATTCGGCTTCGTCGGCGAAAAAATGTGGGTTTGAGAAAACGTTTTTTCCGATGGTGCGTATCATCGAGAACGGCGTGTTGAGCACCAAAGCGGCGTCGGTGGGTCGCGACACATATTGATTGGCGTTGCTCACGGTGATGGGCCGCACTGCGGTGGCGAAGCCGCCGCGCATAGCCGCCACACTCAGGCCGACCGCCACCACCAGACCGATGGGCATCAACGCGTAGTAGCGGCGGCGGTTTAGGGTGCGCCAATCAAGGCGCGGCAGCGCGTAAAGGCGCCACATGCCCCACACCATCGCCACAAACAGCAGTACCAGATACCAGCGGCGAGCCGCCTCAGTTGCCACAATCGTGAGCAGGTTGTTCTCGCGGGCAAACTCGCTGAAGGCCGTCGTGGTGGTGCGCCGCAACGTAAACGGGAAATAGGCGACGTCGGCAAGGTTCATCGCCAGCGCCACGCCGTTTACCACAATCCACAGCCATCGCATGGCGCGGTGGTAGGACGGTCGCTCCTTGAGGTGAATCGGCAACAACGTCAGCGCCAACCAGAGGATGTTGGTGTAAGCAATTGCGCTGCAGTCAAAAAGCAACGCGCCGGCCATCAGGTCGGCGACGCTGCCATTGGCGACCGCCGGCCTCAGCAAGTCGCTATTGACTGCAAAGAAAGCAAATCGACAGATAGCGTAGCACACAAACACCAACAGCAGGTTCCATAGAACTGCTGTCGGCACGAACCACACTTCGCACCGTCTTGAGGCGGAGGCTCGCTCAGTCATGGAGCATATTGATGATGCTGTCGAGTTCGCCCTTGTTCTTCAGGCCGCCGTCGCGGAAGCGGTACACCTTGTCCATCGCCTCGTCAAGATAGGGAATGGAGGGGTTGGTAGCCTTCTTGTTATAGATCTTGAAGTATTTGGTGTCACGCAGGCCTTTCTCAAAGTCTTTGTAAATCTGGGTATTGGCCGTCTGTTGCTGCCAACCGGCCTTCTCAAGAACCGACTTCTGGCTGATGAGGAACGAGCAGAGATCCTTGGAGTAGTCGCCATACTTCTTGACGAGGTCTTTCTTCTTGAGCACCTCTTTGGTCTCCATGCCGTTGAACTTCTTCAGGGCCTCGTCGGCCTTGCTCTTGTTGTAACGGACCATCAGCACAGCCATCACCTCCTCGTCAAAGACTTTGTTGTCGTGAGTCTCCACCTTGGTCTTGCGGGCTGCCGTCTGAGCCTTGATTTGCTTCTCAAGTTCCTTCTTCTGCTTCTCAAGATCCTTGATGGCCTCCTTGTGCTCCTTGATCTTCTTCTCGATCTCCTTGATGGCATCCTTGTTGTCGTCGATGGCATCCTCATGCTTGTCGATGCTCTCAAGCAACTGAGTGCGAGACATACTCTGAGGCTCCTCCTGGGCGTTTGCAGTCGCGGTGGTGAGAGCCATGGCAGCCACTGCGATCCACATTCCAATGTGTTTCATTTTCGTTATTCGTTATTTTGTTTATGCAAAATTACATTTTTTTCTTTAATAAACATAACAATAGATCGGTAAATTTTGGGTTAGCATCTATTTCGTCTATAACAACGTCAATTTCCGTCTATCTTAATTTTGCTCGCGAAAATTCCCGTACGTGACATTATTATTTAGACAAAAAATTGACGATAATTGACGTCGTTATAAACGTAAATAGACGCAAAACTACTAAAAAACTAAGGGCGTCGGCGCACGACGCGACCGTTGACCACTTGCCAGTCGCGCTCAAACTCTTCGCGGGTGCGCTTCCATCGGTTGTGGCTCCACAGCCAATACTGCGGCGCGCGACGGATAGTCTGCTCAAGCAGTTCAAAGTAACGGTCAGTGACAAAGTGGTAGGGCTCCTGCGAGGCATCGAGCGTGATGGGCACCAATCGCGCGACGTAATAACCGCGCTTGACGACCCGCACATCGACGTAGAACACCGCTTGACGCATCTTCCGCGATATGCGTTCCACGCCGGTGAAAACCGGCGTCTCCTGATTCATGAAGGTGAGCCAATAGTGGATATTGGTCCACAGTGGCACCTGGTCGCTGATGTAGCCCAGCACAGTGGGCCGACCGGCGCGCTCGTGGCCGGTGAGCCACCGCAATGTGTCGCGCATGGCCACACTCTTGCTGCCCATACGGTCGCGGAAGGTAAGGAACAGGCGGTCCATCGCCGCGTTCTCCAATGGGTGATAGAGATGGCCGTAGCCGGCGTCCTCACGCGTGAAGCAGCGACGGATGCTCGTCACCAACTCCCAGTTGCCGTAGTGCCCCAGCATTAGCGCCACCGAGCGACCCTGCTTGACGAGTTCGTCGGCCTGCTCGGCGTTCTCGAAGGTCATGCGGCGCTCGATGTCCTGCCGGCTCATGGTGGCGAACTTCACCGTCTCGGCGATGTAGTCGCAGAAGAACGAGTAGAACGACAGACGCAGGCGGCGACGCTCATCGTCGCTCATATCGGGGAAGGCGGCGGCGAGGTTCTTGTCAATCACCTTGTGGCGGTAGCGCAACACGTAGGCCAGCAGCAGATAAAGCACGCGCCCCAGCGCATAGTGGAGCCACATGGGCAACAACGACAGCGTGTACCATCCGCCGTATAATGCCCAATATAATATAGTGTCAAGAACCTGTTTCATAATTCAGACCACAAAAGTAGTAAAAAACCGTGATTTATAAACACGAATTCCCATAAATTCTTAATTGTAGGGCCTGGCCTTGGCCTGGCCGCCACTCGGCGACACAAAAAGCCACGCTGTCGCGTGGGAAATCTTTCAAAGAAATTAGGGCGGCTAAATCCAAAAATACGAATTATGATACAGTTTCTCGCCGCTTGGTCACCTAATCGGCGGCGATCGGCTCAGGTGACAATATTAATGATGAATTGAAACCATGGATGAAGCGGACGCCCTTGTGCGTGGCGGTAAGATCAATGTTAGCCACCCAAAGTGCGTCCATATTATGCTCTCTGCCAAATGTTGACAAGGCCGCCATTGAAACCGGACGCTCATAGTGGCTATACTTGCACTCCACCGCCACGCGGTGCCGTGGACCGGTCACCACAAAGTCGACCTCGGTGCCTGACTGGGTGCGATAATACCGCACCTCGTCACCGGGGCTGACGGTGCGCCACAACTCCAACAAAACCTCGTTCTCAAACACCGCTCCGCTATCAGTGCGATAAATCATGTCATTGAAAGTGTTATTCAATATGTTGCGCAGGCCCAAGTCACAAAAGTACACCTTGCGCATCTTGGTAATCGTCTTCCGTTTATTGCTGAAAAACGGCTCAATGAGTTTAATGATATACATCTGTTGCAGCAGCGTGAGATAATTCTCGACAACATTGCGTGTGAGTTGTGAATGACGACACAACTCATCAATATTCACCAGATTACCGATGCCGGCCGAAAGCAGCCTGAGCAGTCGCGTGAAACCGACAACATGCTCGTTGGCCACATAACGGCGAACGTCATTCATCAAGTAAGTCTTGTTGATATCGTTCAGCAATGAGATTTTTTGCTCCGCTCCCACAGCCAAAGCCACTCGCGGCAGGCCGCCAAAAACCAGATACTCCTGATAACGGTCCTGCACCCGGCGCAACAACGGCTCGGCGTCGGCATTTGAGGCAAGGTCGAGAAATCGCAGTTGGTCAGCATCACAAAACCGCAGATACTCCCTAAACGATAACGACAACACCTCTATCACACGCACTCGCCCCGCGAGTGACTCCTCAACATTACGCTGAATGTCAAGGCTCGAGCTGCCACTGCACAACACCTTTAGATGCGGATACTTGTCAACGAGCAACTTGAGCCTTGTCGACACATGCGGGATAAACTGGAACTCGTCAATCATCAACAGTCCGTCAAGCGATGGGCCTAATGTCGCCGAAAGGTACATCTCAAGGCTGCTCTGTCTGTCAAACACTTCGGCCACCTCGGTGTCTTGCCCAATGAGCATCACCGACGCCTGAAACGCGCTTGTGTCAAGCGACTGCATGATAGAGGTTTTGCCCACTTGCCTCGCGCCAATCAGCACGACAATCGGCAGAGCCTCAAATGCTTCATTGATACGGTCAATGTAGTCCTTGCGAAGAATAAGATCCATAAAATAAAAGAAATTAGTCTTGTGATTTCAACCGCAAAGTTAAGAAAAATTCCAGTAACATCAAAAAATCTCAATGGATTTTTTAGTACATGAACAAAAAATCCCGTAATTTTCAACAAAAAAATAATTCAGCGCGAGGGGATGGTTCTTCTGTTTCACAGCTTGCTGCTGAAACAGAAGAACCGTCCCCGTGATTCGCAAACAAACGCCACGCTAACGCGTGGAAATTTTACAAACTCAAGTTTTGAGTGTCCTGTAACAAAGTATTACATCTATCACAAAAAATTTTTGAACATGAATTTCCATAAATTATCCATTAACAATACTTCGGTAAAAAAAATGAAGAAGTGCTATAAATAATTGTTTCGCGTCTATTTTAGTCTATAACAACGTCTATTAACAACCCGCTTCAGCGGGTTGCACAAACCTCGTCAGAGGTTTTACAAAAACCCCAGGTTGGAGCGAAGCGACTCCCTGGGGGCATAAGGCGAGATAATAGATGGCGCTACCTCGAAGAGGTTGCACTCGCGCGAGAGAGTGCCACCTCTTCGAGG
>JAFTDD010000013.1 GCA_017454355.1 Muribaculaceae bacterium | reverse complement strand
GGTTGAGGGTTGAGCCTCGCGCGGGCGCGCTCGGGGATAATGGATTTGTTGCTGCATGGCGGCCAGGCCAAGGCCAGGCTCTACATTTCTTACCGAGCGCGATAGCGCGAGGCTCAACCTCTCAACGCTCAACCTCTCAACCACTAAACCCCTAAACGATTACAGGCGGGCCTGAATGGCGCGAGTGGCCTCCTCATAGCCCGGCTTGCCCAGCAGGGCAAACATGTTCTTCTTGTAGGCCTCCACGCCCGGCTGGTTGAACGGGTTCACACCAAGCATATATCCGCTGATGCCGCAAGCCTTCTCAAAGAAGTAAATCAGTTGGCCGATATAACGTTCCTTGAGGGCGGGCAGCGAAATGACGATATTGGGCACGCCGCCGTCAACGTGAGCCAAACGAGTGCCCAACTCGGCCATCTTGTTCACCTGGTCAACGCGCTTGCCGGCGATGTAATTCAGTCCGTCGAGGTCGTCGTCATCGCTGGGAATGACAACCTTGGCACTCTGGCTCTCGACGGTAATCACCGTCTCAAAGATGGTGCGCTCGCCGTCTTGAATCCACTGTCCCATGGAGTGCAAGTCGGTGGTAAAGTCGACGCTGGCCGGGAAGATGCCCTTGCCGTCCTTGCCCTCGCTCTCGCCGTAGAGTTGCTTCCACCACTCGGCCAGGTTGTGCAGGCGCGGGCAGAAGTTTGCCAAAATCTCCACCTTCTTGCCTGCCTGATAAAGGGCGTTGCGCGTCTGGGCATAGCAGAGCATCGGCTCGTCGCCGCCCTGCTCGATATCGACGGCGCCGGCAACCAGTTCGGCGATATCAAAGCCGGCCACGGCGATTGGCAGCAGGCCCACCGGAGTGAGCACACTGAAGCGGCCACCCACGTTGTCGGGAATGACATAGGTGGTGTAACCCTCTTGGGTGGCCAATCCACGCAGCGCGCCACGCGCCGCGTCGGTGATGGCGATAATATGGCCGGAGGCAAACTTGCGTCCCTGCTGACGCTCAAGTTGCTCCTTGAGCAAACGGAATGCGATGGCAGGCTCGGTGGTGGTGCCGCTCTTGCTAATCACGATGATGCCAAACGGATGGCCGTCCACCAAGCCCATCAGTTCGTGGATATAGTCCTCGCCGATATTGTTGCCGGCAAAGAGCACCTTGGGACCATTGCTCTTCTTGTAGGCCGCAAAAGAGTCGCTCAGGGCGTCGATGACGGCCTTGGCGCCAAGATAACTGCCGCCGATGCCGATGGCCACCACATACTCGCAGTCGCGGCGCAACTTGTCGGCTGTAGCCTGCAACTCGTTCAACTCGTCACGCGTGATGCTCGACGGCAGATGGAGCCAGCCCAGAAAGTCGTTGCCGGCACCGTCGCCATTCTCGAGGGTCGCCGCCGCGGCAAGCGCCTTGCTGCGCAGGTTGTCGACGTCGGCTTGGGAAATCGCGCCGCCAAAGGCGGTGCTGTTGTTGATTGCAATTTTGCTCATTATTTCGATTGTTTTTGTTTTACGATTGTTTTAACCTGCAAAGATAATAAAAAAATGTGGCTTAAACACGAATTACGACAAATTATTCATTAATTTTATTCTCACGTAAAACCGCGTAAAAGTTCACACAAAAATCGTAAATAATATTTTTACGATTTTCACTACAAATTTCACAATACTCTACGTGGGCTAAAAACTAATAATTCTATAAGAATTATGTATTTGATAATTGAAAGAATATGATTATCCGGCCGTTAGTGGTGAAAAAATTGAGTTATGGCCGGGAAATTTTGGTTGACGGGGCGACGGCTATCGGCCTGCAAGCCAGGGAGCACGGCGCAGGATGAGCACCGCGACAGGATAGATGGCAATCATCACAACGACGGCAATCGCCACCTTAATTGTCAACGGATGGGTGAGGAAAATCGGTTCGCCGCCAAACTTGATAATCAGCAGTTTGAACACCCCTATGGCATAGTTTTGCATAGCAAGATATACCGTACCACACAGCACAACGTTTTCCACAACTTGCCGCCGCCCGAACCGCCTTGCCAGCCACCGCGCCACCCCAAAGAAGGCAGGCAGCAGCGCCAAGCCGGAGGCTATCCTCACGGCGGCGAAGCCAACGCTATACTTGTCAAGGCTGACGACGGCCCACACCATAGCCCCGATCGCGGTGGCGGCCAGGATAGCAGGTAGCAGGAAGCACGTAGCACGTAGGGCCTCGCCTTGGCGTGGCCGGTCGGGGCCGCCGGAGAGGACGCGTGGGCACAAAACGTTGCCGGCCACATAGAACGGCATATAGAGCATCACGTTGCTCAAGTTCCAGAAACTCACGCCCGGCAGCAACCGGCTCAGCAACGCCACCGCGATAGAGAGCGGCAGCAGCCACCGCCACGGCACGTAGCGATAGAGCCAATAATAGATGAGTTGCATTGGCAACAAGCAAGCGATGAACCAGAACGGCGCCACCACCGTCGACGGATTGCCGGTCACCGTCTCGACCAGCGGCCGCCACCACGCGATGGCCATCTCCTCGGGGCCACCCAACCGGCGCCCGACGGCGAGCCACAGCACATAGAAGAATAGCGTGAACGACACGTATGGCACAAGAATTTGGCGGCAACGGCGACGCGCATACTCGATAAAATGGCCGTTATAGCGGTCGGCACCGTAAAGCAGACCGCTAACAAAGAAGAACACCGGCATGCGCATGTTCAAAATCACCGCGTCGTCCAGCAATGCCAGACGAGGCGGTGTGTGAAACAAGATGACCAGAAACGTGCTGATCAGGCGCGCCCAGTCAAGCCACGGGAGCCGGCTCCGGGAGTTCACTTCTTCTTGAACTCGTTGGCGTGCTCAAGCAGTTTTTTGTTGACAATCTGCCTGAACTGCTCGCCCTTGGCTTGATCAAGGTCTTGATAATACTTCATGGCGTCGAGCAGCATCTGGCTGGCGGCGTCCTGGTCGGCTTGCGTAGCCTTTCCCTCGAGCATGTCGGCGGTGACCTTGAGACTGTTGACAACCACAAACTCGGCATCCTTCTCCAGGTCGCCCGTAGGCTGGAACTTGGTGACGGAGGTGGTCGATGCCGGGTCGACAACAACAGCCTTGACGGTGCTGTCGCCCACTTGCACCTCGACCGTCTCGCCCACTTGAGCCGCAGGCTTGTCGTTGCAGGCCATGAGCAGGCCGGCGATGGCGATAATGGATAATAACTTCTTCATTTGCTTTTCGTTGAGGGGTTGAGGGGTTGAGGGATTGAGCGTTGAGGGGTTGAGGGGTTGAGCCTCGCGCTGGCGCGCTCGGGGATAATGGATTTGTTGCTGCATGGCGGCCAGGCCAAGGCCAGGCTCTACATTTATTACCGAGCGCGATAGCGCGAGGCTCAACGCTCAACGCTCAACCTCTCAACCTCTCAACGGTAAACGTTTATTAATCAATGATAGTAAAGCCGGTGTAACGGTGCAGGCACTCGGGCACGAGGATGCCGTCGGGCGTCTGATTGTTCTCGAGCAGGGCGGCCATGATGCGCGGCAGGGCAAGAGCGCTGCCGTTGAGCGTGTGGCACAGGTGCGGCTTGCGGTCCTCGCCACGGTAGCGGCAGTGCAGGCGATTGGCCTGATAGGTCTCGAAGTTGCTCACCGAACTCACCTCGAGCCACCGCTTCTGGGCGGCGCTGAACACCTCAAAGTCGAATGTGATGGCGCTGGTGAAACTCATGTCGCCACCACACAGGCGCAGGATGTGCCACGGCAGGCCCAACTTCTCGAGCAGCGACTGCACGTGGTCCTTCATCTCCTCGAGGGCCGCGTAAGAGTTCTCGGGACGCTCGATGCGCACAATTTCCACCTTGTCGAACTGGTGGAGGCGGTTCAAGCCGCGCACGTCTTTGCCGTAACTGCCGGCCTCGCGGCGGAAGCAGGCCGAGTAGGCGCAGTTCTTCTTGGGCAACTCCTCGAGCGGAATAATCTCGTCGCGGTAGATATTTGTCACAGGCACCTCGGCAGTGGGAATGAGGTAGAAGTTATCCACCTGGCAGTGATACATCTGCCCCTCCTTGTCGGGCAGTTGGCCGGTGCCCAGGCCGCTGGCCTCGTTGACGACGTAGGGCGGCTCAATCTCGGTGTAGCCAGCCTTGCCGGTCTCATCGAGGAAGAATTGGATGAGGGCGCGCTGCAGGCGTGCTCCCTTGCCGATATAGACGGGGAAGCCGGCGCCGGTGATTTTCACGCCCAGGTCAAAGTCAATCAGGTTATACTTGCGGGCCAAGTCCCAGTGGGGCAGGGCGTCCTCGGGCAGGTTGGGCATGGAGCCGCCGGTGCGCTCCACCACGTTGTCCTCGGCGCCGTTGCCCTCGGGCACTCCCTCGTAGGGGACGTTGGGCACGCTGAGCAGGATGTCGCGGATATCGGCCTCGGCCTGCGTGAGGCGGTCGTCGATGTCCTTGTTGGCGGCTTTGAGTTCGGCCACTTGTTGCTTGGCGGCTTCGGCTTGCTCGCGCTCGCCCTGTTTCATCAGGGCGCCGATTTGAGATGCCATGCGATTGAGCACAGAGGCGTTGTCGTCACGTTGCTTCTGCAGGGCGCGGCGCTGCTTGTCGAGTTCCACGACGCGTGTGATGGGTTCGCGACCGTCAAAGTGTTTGACGGCCAGTCGCTTGATAATCAGTTCGGGGTCGCTGTTAATTTGTTGTAATGTCAGCATTTCGTTTTTATTCGTTAGTTGTTAGGGGGCCGGCGCCGGGGGGCGCGGCATGGCCAACCGGTTGTTAGTCGTTAGTGAAGTCAAAGGCGGTTTGGGAAGCCGAGCGTTGAGAGGAAGCGCCACGGTCAGAGCGAGGTGCGGAGCCTTGCGACGGCGCGGCTGGCTGCGACGGCGCGGTTGGCGCGTTGGAACGCCCGGCCTGCCTCTCCTGCACCTTGCGCTTGACGTCCTGCTTGCGCAGCAATGTGGGCGTGGACTCGAAGAGTTCGATAATCTCGTCATCGTCCATATCGTCGGCGCCAAAGATGATATACTGCGCCTTGGCGGTGAGGCGCCGCTTGGCGTCGATGGCGTCCTTGCCGTAGATGTCGCGCAGGTTGTCCATGTCGTCGGCGGCGGTGGTGATGGGGGCCGGGGCACTATCGGCGACGCCGGTGGCCTGACTGCCGCCTCCGGCAGTCGAGGTGCCGCTCGTGGCGACAGGCGTGGGCCTGGTGGGAATCTTGCGCTCACTCAAAGAGAAGCCCGCGGCGAGAATGGTGATCTTCACGCGCTCGCCCAGCGAAGAGTCTTGGGTCATACCGGTGATGGTCTCCACCTCGCTCGAGAAGTTGGCCATAAAGTCGTCCACCTCGCTGAGTTCGGCGGCGCGCACCTTTTTCTCTGCCTCGGGGTTGTAACACACGTGCACAAGAATGCGTCGGGAGCCGTAGATGTCCTGGTCCTTGAGCAATGGCGAGTTGAGGGCATCCTCAATGGCCTTGGTGACGCGGTTGTCACCCTCGCCATATCCGGTGCTGATGATTGCCACGCCGCCATCGCGCAGCGTGGTGTTCACGTCGCGGAAGTCGATGTTGATGCGACCCTTGGCGGTAATCATCTCGCTGATGGAGCGCGCGGCGTTGGTGAGCGTCTCGTCGGCTTTGCCAAACGCGTTGTCTATATCAAGGTCGCTATAAATGTCTATTAGGCGTTGGTTGTTGATAATCAGCAGGGCGTCCACATGCTTGCGCATCTCGGCGGCACCTTGCAGGGCCTTATTGATTTTGCGCTGCCCCTCAAAGAGGAACGGAATGGTGACGATGCCGATGGTGAGGATGCCCTTCTCGCGAGCGATGCGCGCCACCACGGGAGCGGCGCCGGTGCCGGTGCCGCCGCCCATACCGGCTGTGATAAACACCATCTTGGTGTTGTCCTCAAACAGAGCCGCGATATCGTCGGCGCTCTCCTCGGCGGCCGCAAGAGCCACCTCGGGTTGGTCGCCGGCGCCAAGGCCGGCCGTTGTCGTCGGACCGATGAGCACACGGTTAGGCACAGGCGACATCTGCAATGCCTGACGGTCGGTGTTGAGCACAACAAACGAGACTCCCTCAACGTTTTGGGCATACATGTGGTTGATGGCGTTGTTACCGCCACCGCCCACACCCACCACCTTGATGATGGGTGTCGAGCCATTGTCGCCCGGCAACGCGAAACCCGGGTTCTCGATGACTTGGTCTAATAAATCTGTTGGCATATCGTTTTAGTCGTTAGTCGTTAGTCATTAGTCGTTAGTCATTAGTTCATCGAGTCATCGATTTCCTCGGTGAAAAGGTTGCGCAACTTGTCGAGCATACGGTCCTTCCAACTGGGCTGCTTCTTGCGGCGCAGGCCGTCATCCTCGTCCTCGGCTTTAGGCTCCGGCTTTTCTTCTCTCACGGGCTCGGTGGCGACAAACTCAGGCGTCTCAAACACGTTACGCTCAATACACGAGCCATCGCCAATCTGCGCCGCGGCCTCGGCCACAAGGGCCGCTGCCTGCACAAACTCCGGCTTGTTGAAGGCATGGCTGCGCAGGGTGATGGTGGCCGGCATTGACGCCAGGCGCGTCTTGGCCTTGAAGTTATCCTCCAAGCGTTGCACCAGTCCGGGCATGAGCGCGGCGCCGCCGGCCAGCACAATGCTGTTGATATTGGCGCTGTCGATGCCGGCATCGGTGATTTGCTGACCGATATTGTTGATAATCTCGTCGGTGCGCGCGATGATAAAATTGGTCGCCTCGCTGCTCTTCACCCCCTCGATAACATCGCCGGGATTGGTGGCATTGGCGTCCAACGGGCCATTGATGGTTTTCTTGATTTTCTCGGCGGTCTCCTCCACAACGTTCATGCCCACGGCAATGTCACGCGTGATGTTGTGGCCGCCCATGGGCAGCGTGGTGAGCAACTGCAGCGCCGAGTTGCGGTAGAAGGAGAGTGTTGTCGTTTCGGCTCCGATATCCACCAGCAGGCAACCCAGTTCAAGTTCGTCCTTGGAGAGCAAATGGTTGCCCATGGCCATCGCGGTGATCAGATAACTCTTGTTGCTGCCGGCCCCGTAACTCAAGGCGTGGTCCATGTTGCCCTTGACACGGCTCTTGGCCACAATCAGGTTGATGGTGGCCTTGATGCGGCTACCCATCTGTCCAACCGGAGTGCGCGTCTCGATGCCGTCCACCGAGAACGACACCACCGAGGCTCCAATCACCTCGTGGTTGCGCACCATAGTGCGCTTGGCCTCGGCCATCAGGCCGTTGACGGCATCCTGGGTAATGGCACGCGTACTGTCGACACTGCGCTCCACCTCCACCAGATGGTTGTGCAGCGAGCGGCCGGCAAGGCCCACATAGACGCTCGTGACAGAGCCGTCAACAAAGGTCTCGATAGCCTTGATGATGCGCGTGACGGCACCCTTGACGTTCTCGATATTCTGCACGATGCCGTAGTGCACACAATTGCTCATCTGCTCTTGATAAACATTGGTCACGGTCACCTGCCCGCCGGGCAGTTTCTCGGCAACGACGCCCACGATTTTGGAACTGCCCAGTTCCAGGGCTACGATATATTGGTTCTGTTTCATGTTATTGGGGAGTTGAGAGGTTTTGAGGTTGAGGGGTCGAGGGGTTGAGGCTCACGCGTTCGCGTTCGGGTATCTTGTTGAACGAGGTGTCGCCGGCGGTGCCGGTCATCGTCTGCATGTCGGCCATCGGCTCATCATCGGCATCGCTATAGTCGATTTCAACTTTCTTGGCCTTGGAGCGACGCGTGGCCACCACTTGGTGGTCCCACTTGAGGGAAATGGTGTCGTAGGTCATCCACCCTTTCTGCGGCATGACCTCGCGGTAGAACAGGCGCAACTTGGCCAGTTTGCTGTCGATGCCCGTCACCGGGCCGAAGTTGACCACGTGCCCCTTGATGCGCGGCACGACAAACACGTTGTTGCTGTCACGCGCCACATACATTGAGGCGAACTGGCCGTCCATCGCCTCGACGGCGTCGACCAGCGGCAACAGGCGCGTGGGTTGCCACTGCTTGGTGAAATGCCCTTCCACCACCGGCACGTCGGCATGATAACTCGCGGTGGCCGCCACACGTTTGCCGGCTCGGTTCACATAGTAGGAGTTGTCGCCGTCAAACACGCGCAGCACCGGCACTATCTGTGTGGCGCTCACCAGCAACCGTCCGCCCGGGCACTTGACACACTCGGCCTGCTCAACATAGTCGCTGGCGGCAAGCGCCTCCTCAATCCGGTCAGTGTTAATATCGTCCATCAACTGGCCAACGGTTTTAATGCCGATTGTCTTGAGTTGGGCGCGCACTCCATCCGGCGTGACAAAGGCACTGCTGTCGGCGTTGGCAATCTCAACGTCGACCACAGTGCAGCGCTCGCCGCCGGCCTTGCCTTGCGCCCAAAGGGCCGCAACCACAAGAGCCGCCGCCAGCACCACCACAATCAGTGTCTGCACCACATGCTTCAACGTATGATTCATAATTCACAATGCACAATTCTCTACATGCTACACGCTACATGCTATATGCTACACGCTACATGCTACATGCTACATGCTACATGCTAAAAACTACCCTGCTTAAGGGTCTCGGCACAGATTTGCGGCAACAAGTCCACCACGTCACCGGCGCCAAGTGTCAAAAGGACGTCAAAATTAAGCAAATGAATTGAATTAATCAAATTTTCTTTACTAAAAAGTGATTTTTTCTCACAAGTGGCCGCGTTGAGGATTATCTCGCTGGTGATGCCGGGTATCGGCAGTTCACGCGCGGGATAGATTGGCAACAGCAGCAACTCGTCGGCAGCCGATAGCGCAGCGGCAAACTCCTGGGCGAAGTCGCGGGTGCGCGTGTAAAGGTGCGGCTGGAAGATGACGCTCACCTTGCGACCCGGGTAGAGGTCTCGCACCGAGCGGATGCTGGCCGCAATCTCCTGCGGGTGATGGGCATAGTCGTCGATGACCACCTTGCCGTGAGGGCCGCTCTGCTTGAGGTGGAACTCAAAGCGGCGCTTGGCTCCCATAAAAGTCGCCATCGCGCGCGACATCGCCTCTCCATCGGCTCCGGCAAGCGTACAGGCAGCCATTGCCGCCACGGCGTTCTCGATGTTGATGTCCACCGGCACACCCAACTCCACACCGGCAACGGTAAACTGTGGCGCGACAAAGTCAAAGCGGATAGTGCCGTCGCCCTTGATGATGTTTGCCGCATGGAAGTCGCCCGTGAGACGACCGTAGGTGTAAAGTTTCACGCCCTCTTGCAGCCTGGGCTCGAGCACGATGCCCTCGTGCATGATGAGCGCGCCGCCGGGGCGGATGAGGCTCGTGAAGTGGGCGAAACTCTCGCGGTAGGCCTCGGCCGTGCCGTAGATGTCAAGGTGGTCGGGGTCGGTGCTGGTCACCACAGCGATGGTGGGCGAGAGTTGGTGGAACGAGCGGTCAAACTCGTCGGCCTCAACCACGCTCAAGTCGCTGGTGGCGCTCAGCAGGAAGTTGGTGCCGTAGTTGCGCAACACGCCGCCCAAAAAGGCGTTGCACCCCATGCCGCTGTCGTGCAGGATATGGGCAGCCATACTGCTGGTCGTCGTCTTGCCGTGAGTGCCGGCAAAGCACAACGCGCGCGTGCCCTCGGTCACCAAGCCGAGCACCCTGGCGCGCTTGACGACCTCAAAGCCGCCGTCACGAAACCAGCACAGCCCCTTGTGGTCGGCCGGCACGGCAGGCGTATATACAACAAGGGTCGACTGTGGGTCGCGGCACCAGTGGGGAATCAGCGCCGGGTCTTCGTCAAAATCGATGTGCACGCCCTCGGCCTGCAAGGCGGCAGTCAGTTCACTGGGCGTGCGGTCATAACCGGCCACGCGCACCCCGCGCGAAAGGAAATATCTTTCGAGGGCAGCCATGCCGATGCCGCCGGCGCCCACAAAATAAATCGAGTTATATTCTTTCATTACAATTCTATACTTTCTCTCACGTCAATACTCCGGTAAAAAATGATAAAGTGCTATAAATAATTGTTTCGCGTCTATTTTCGTCTATAACGACATATATTTTCGTCATTTTTTTATTTTAGACGTGAATTGACGCTAACATCTAAAATTTATCGAAGTATTAACGTAAAATTCGTGAGATATTTAATTTGCCGTCAAAGTTACAAAAAAAATCAGAATAATTTACAAACTGAAATCGACTGACTAACTCACAAATGCGCTCCAAAGCCGACCACATCGGCCATAGAGCGCATTTGTGAAAAAATGTCAAAAATTTACGTTTGAAAATAAATCCTGAATTCCGCATTTCTCTCTCGAAAATTCCCGAAAAAATATTATTTATATCCCGTAAATTTACGTGAATTATCGTGAATAAATATTCTTGATGATGAGTACAAGACTTCGTCTTGCAATACACAACTTTTTTTGAAATAAAAAATTTACGGAATTTCACGAAAATTCACGGGAGATTAATTTTCGAGAATTTTCGGAAATTTTGTGAGCATATTCAAGGTTGCGGATTTTAGGGGATATAATCTCTTGTTCTCTAAAATGCTCATGTTCTCTTGTCTACATTGCGGGCAGGGCGGAGATAGCGCGCAGGGTGTCGAGGGCATCGCTCACTGTGGCGATATCATCAATGACGATTGAGCGGTGACCGTTCTTCTGGCGGATGTGGGTCGTCTTGGGGTGTTGCTGCAAGTAGTTGAGGATGCGGCCAAAGGCGACACTCCGGTAATAGGCCACATTCTCTTCGCCCACAAAGTAGATGTACATCACCCCCGTTTTCAGCACCACCTTGACGATGCCCAGGCGGCAAGCCAAGCGTCGCAACGGCACGATGCGGATGAGTTCGGCGGCCATGGGAGGTATTGCGCCGAAGCGATCCACCATGCGTTGCTCAAAGGCCTCGACCTGCTCGCGCGTGGTCATCGCGTCGAGTTCGCGGTAGAGGTTGATGCGCTCGCCCTCTTGCGGCACCCACGAGGCCGGGAACATGAGTTCGAGGTCGGTGTCGATGACGCAGTCGTTGACGTAGGTCGCCTCTTCGCCGGTGAGGGCCTGTTGGTCGGCACTCTGGTCGGCAAACGTGTCGCTGAACTCCTCGGTCTTAAGTTCAAGGACAGCCTCGGCGAGGATTTTCTGGTAGGTCTCGTAGCCCAGGTCGGCGATAAAGCCGCTTTGCTCGGCGCCGAGCAGGTTGCCGGCACCGCGTATGTCAAGGTCCTGCATGGCGATGTGAATGCCGCTACCCAGGTCGCTGAAACTCTCGATGGCGCGCAGGCGTCGGCGCGCCACCTCGGTGAGCGGTGCGCCTGGCGGAACCATCAGGTAGCAGAACGCCTTGCGCGAACTGCGCCCCACGCGGCCGCGCAACTGATGCAATTCGCTCAGGCCGAACGACTGGGCGTTGTTGACGATGATGGTGTTGACGTTGGGCATATCCACACCGTTCTCGATGATGGTGGTGGCGATGAGCACATCGTAGGTGCCGGCGGCAAAGTCAAGGATGATTTGCTCGAGCCGCTCCGGCGGCATCTGGCCGTGGCCGGTGACCACGCGCGCGTCGGGCACGAGACGGCGCACCATGTTCTCGAGGCGCGCCAGCCCCTCGATGCGGTTGTTGACGATAAACACTTGTCCGCCGCGGCTCAACTCAAAGTTGAGGGCCTCGGTGAGGGTGTCGTCGTCGAGCGTGGCGAGCGTGGTGAGGATGGGCTGGCGGTTGGCGGGCGGCGTGGTGATGGCGCTCAGGTCGCGCGCGCCCATCAGCGAGAACTGCAACGTGCGCGGAATGGGCGTGGCGCTCATCGTGAGCGTATCCACGTTCACCTTGAGTTGCTTGAGTTTCTCCTTGACTGCAACGCCAAACTTTTGCTCCTCGTCGATCACAAGCAGGCCCAGGTCCTTGAACCGGACAGTTTTGCCGATGAGTTTGTGGGTGCCGATGATGATGTCGATTTTGCCGTCGGCGAGGTCGGCGAGCACCTGCTTGACCTGCTTGGGGGTGCGCGCGCGGCTGAGGTAGTCAACCTTGACGGGGAAGTCCTTGAGGCGCTCGCTGAAGGTGTTCCAGTGCTGGAAAGCGAGCACGGTGGTGGGCACGAGCACGGCCGTTTGCTTGCCGTCGACGGCTGCCTTAAAGGCGGCGCGGATCGCGATTTCGGTCTTGCCGAAGCCCACGTCGCCACAGATGAGGCGGTCCATAGGCCGCGGGCTCTCCATGTCGGCCTTGACGGCACGAGTGGCTGTGAGTTGGTCGGGCGTGTCCTCGTAGGCAAACGATGCCTCAAGTTCATGCTGCATATAGCCGTCGGGCGAGAAGGCGAAGCCTTGCTCGCGGCGCCGCTCGGCGTAGAGTTTAATCAAGTCGCGGGCAATGTCCTTCAGACGGCTCTTGGTGCGGCTCTTGAGTTTGTGCCACGCGCCGCTGCCCAGTTTGTGGAGGTGAGGCTCCTCGCCTTCCTTGCCGCGGTACTTCGAGAGTTTGTGCAGCGAGTGGATTGACACAAAGATTTGGTCGCCACCCTGATAGGTGAGTTTGATCATCTCCTGCATGGTGCCGTTCACCGAGGTGCGCAGCAGGCCGCCAAAGCGGCCGATGCCGTGGTCCTCGTGGACGATATAGTCGCCCACCTCGATTTGCTGCAATTCGCGCAACGACATGGCGAGTTTGCCGCTGCGGGCACGTTCGCTGCGCAAGGTGTACTTGTGGAAGCGGTCAAAAATCTGGTGGTCGGTGAAGAAGCACACCTTGAGGTCATCGTCCACAAAACCCTCATGCAACGTGCCGTCAACCGGCTCAAAGGTGATGCTGTCGTGACGGTCGGCAAAGATGGCTCGCAGGCGTTCGAGTTGCTTGGGGTTGTCGCTGCCGATGAGCAGACGGTAGCCGCGGGCGAGAAAGTCGGCAAACGACGGCGCGATGAGGTCAAAGTTCTTGTGATAGACGCCTTGCGGAGAAGTGTGAAGGACGAAGGACGAAGGTCGAAGTTTTTGTGTTTCAGTGTTCTCTTTACCGCCACTTTGCACTTCACCGCGTTCTTCAGTTCGTACTTCGTACTTCGTACTTCGTACTTCGATGCGCGCCATAGCGCGAGCGTCGGCCTCAAAGCGGTCGGGATCCACCACGCGGCGCATGGCGTCCTTGTCGGCCTCACCGGCGATGAGGGCGCTGTCGCTCATCTTGGCGTTGCCCACGGCTCTGACGCGCGCCACAAGGTCATTCAGGTCACGCGTGACGAGCACGGCGCTATCGATGCCGGCAAACTCGAGCAGCGACACGCCGGCGGCGGTGTCGCCGCCCTGGTTGCCCATGACCGCAACACACTCAAGGCGTTCCTTGCTGAGTTGCGTCTCGACGTCAAAGGTGCGTATGCTGTCCACCTCGTCACCGAAAAAGTCGAGCCTGAAAGGCCATTCGTTGGTGAATGAATAGACGTCGACGATAGAGCCGCGCATGGCCACCTGGCCTGGCTCATAGACGTAGTCCACACGTTGAAAGCCGAGGCCCACGAGGCGTTCCACGACAGCGACGGGGTCGGCGTTGTCGCCCACGGCCAGAGAGACGGTGCCCTCCGAGGCTGTCCGGCGGTCGGCAACCTTCTCGGCGAGCGCCTCCGGGTAAGTCACAATCAGCAAACCACCTCGCACAGGGTGGGCAGGCGCTGCCCCGCCCACAGCGCTTTGCACTTGATTTATCACCTCGGTGCGGAGAATATCGCTGGCGGCGTCGGTCTGACCATAGCGGATATCGCGTTTGTAGCCCGAGGGGAAGATGAGGGTTTGACCCGAGGCGGTGAGTGCCTCGAGGTCATTATAGAGGTAGCCGGCGCTGTCGGCGTCATCGGCCACGATGATATATGGAGCGTCGCGGTGTGGCAGCGTGGCCAGAGTGAGAGCAAGAGCGCTGCCGACGGCACCGTTGATAGCGGCGACCTTGCCGGGTTTGAGGCCGGTGGCGAGGCGCTTGATGGCGGCTCCGCGTCCGTCGCCGCTGAAAATCTTTGTCAGTTCGTTGAGCGTCATTTTATGGTCTATAGAAGCGGAGTCATATAAAGAGGCAAAAACATTTATTCATAATTGTCTTTACATTAAAACGTTACACCAAATCGCGATTATTTAAATTGGCGTTTTATACACCTTTTCGCGATTTTTGAGAATGTATATTATACACCTTTTCACGATTTTGTGCTGCAAAGGTACTGCTTTTTTTGAAATACGGCGTCTGATACCCGGCCAAAAATCTTAAACACAAGTGACGGCTCTATTGTATGGCTGTCATTTGTATTAACAAACGTTAAATAAAGTATAGCATATTGAAGCATTACATGAAAAACAGTAAATTTGTAAACGAAAACCATAGCCACGCCATTGGGCTAAATTGTTTAATCTTATAATAATAGAAGTCATGGAAGGAGTTATTGATTACTCGCAGAAGGCCAACTGGTGCCGCCTGCCGGAGATTACCAAGCCGGTCGACACGTTCTACATCTACGCCACAGAGTATATTCTGGGCAGCCTCCAAGAGGGCGCACCAGAGTTCGCCTCGCTCGACAACACCGAGATGCTGCAGGGCGCCGAGGCCCAATATCAGGTGCAGGCAAGTGCCTACGAGGCGGCGACCAACGTGTTCATGCCTTTCTACCGACAGTGTGGCATGGCCATCATGAAGCGTTCATGGAAGGAAACGGGCAACGTGGATGCGGCAATTGGCGGTATGCCCTACGGCGACATTACCGCCGCACTCGACTACTACTTTGAGCACTACAACCAGGGACGCCCGTTCATCATCGCGGGGCACAGTCAAGGCTCGGCCATCGCCAAACTCTTACTGAAGAACTACTTCAAGGCTCACTCCGACCGCTACGCGCGCATGGTCGCCGCCTACGTCATCGGTTACGCCGTGACACGCGACGAACTCGCCGCCTATCCGCACCTCAAGTTTGCCTCCGGCGAGAGCGACACCGGCGTGATTGTCAGTTGGAACACCGAGGGCAAAGGGAATGTGGAGCAAAATGTCGAGACAGCCGTACTGCTGCCGGGCGCAATCAGCATCAATCCGCTCAACTGGAAACTTGACGACTCCTACGCTCCGGCAAGCGCTAACGTCGGTTCGCTCGCGCCGGACGAGAAGACCGGCGAGCCGGTGCTTGCCGACATCGGCGCCGATGCCCAAATTGTGCCGGAGCGCGGCGTGGTGGTGACCAACGCTCCGGGCGACAAACTTGACGAAGCCTCTGCCAAGATTGCGGCCGAATTCTTCGGGCCGGACGGCCGCCACGGCGACGACTACACCCTCTACTACGGCAACATCCGCGACAATGCGTCAAAGCGCGTCGCCGCCTATCTTGCCAAGCACTGAGTAGCCGCACTCGAGAGATGGATAGCGTTTCGCTACATTTTATGCCTGCGGCCTGCTACGCTTATACTGTTGGATACAACACTCTGCACGGCAACATAAGCATCAATTTCGGACTCTAATTTGCACCATATTGTCCAAATAAGCACGTATCCTCGCTCAGTGGACACAATAAATTGTGTCCCTACAAGCGCTCGGGAATAATACATTTATTAATCGTGCTTATTTGGATAAGCATCAATTTCGGACTCTAATTTGCACCATATTGTCCAAATAAGCACGATTAATCGTGCTTATTTGGACAATAGCATTTATTGCGCTGACAGTCAATGTTTTGCCGCGGAAAATTAAGCGCGGCGGTGTTTTGACTCTCTACTTGGCGTTTGGTTGGAGCTGCGCGCGGTAGCCCGGGCCGGAGAGTTCGGCGGCGGCGCGGGCGATGGTCTCGTCGGTGTGCGCCACCTGCTCCACCTGGCCGCGGTGATAGTAGTAGCGACCCATAAGTTCGGTGGCGATGAGACGCGAGATTTCGTCGCGGTGCAAGTCCAGGTCATGGTTGAGGTCGTGGCGCAACAGAGAGGCCAGCCTGTCAAAGGCTGCCGTGGTCTCATCGTTGACGTAGCCCTCGGTCTTGGCCACCTCGCGCAGGCGCTCGAGACCCGTCTCACACACCTTGTCATAATCGAAGCGCGCCGGGTCTATTGAACGTTTAAAGGCGTCAAACATCTCGTCAGAGACGACAAACGTGGCCGGCGAGGCGATGCTGTCGTGCTCGGCGGCCCAACGGGTGGCGAAGTCAAAGTCCCAGTGGTCTCGCACGATGTTGTAAACCAAGCGGCTGCCCTCGGGATATTTGATGACGATGTCCGGCGTGATGCCGGCTCCGCCGCGCACCTCACGTCCGGAGCGTGTGTGGTAAACGATGGTACTGTCGGACGGCGTGTGGCGGTAGGTGCCGTCGAGGTTGCGCTGCGAGTAGTCCACCTCCTGGATGAGGCGCCCGCTGGGCAGGTAGTACTTGGCGACGGTGACCTTGAGCAGTCCGCCGAAGGGCAGTTGACGGGTGGTCTGCACGAGGCCTTTGCCAAAACTGCGCGACCCTAGGAGCACGGCGCGATCCAGGTCTTGGAGGGCGCCGGCGGTGATTTCGGCGCTGCTGGCGCTGCCGCCGTCGATGAGCACGGCCAGCGGCAACGTGGTGGTCACGGGCGATTGGGTGGTCTTGTAGATGCGCTCGCTCTGCTTGTCGCGGCCGCGCGTGATGAGCACCTCGGTACCCTTTGGCACAAAGCATCCCACCACTTGCACGGCACTCTCGAGCAGTCCGCCGCCGTTGCCTCTGAGGTCGAGGATAATGCCCTTGACGCGCCCATCGGCCACAAAGCCCTCGACGGCCTTCCGCACCAGCGAGGCGCTCTGCTCGTTGAAGGTGGTCAGCGCGATATACCCCATGCCATTAGGCAGCACTCCGCTGTATGGCACAGGGGTGACCTGGATGGTCTGGCGCTCGATGTCCATAGTGAGGATACTGTCGGCGCCGGCGTAGGGTCGTGCTACGGTCACCTGCACGTGGGTGCTGGCCTCGCCCTTGAGGCGCGCGCTCACCTTGTCGCTGTCCCAACCGGCGGTGCTGTCGCCGTCGATGGCGATGATGCGGTCACCGGCTCTCAGGCCGGCGCGGGCGGCGGGGCTGCCCTGGTAGGGCTGCGAGATATAGACGCCCTCGCGCCCCTTATCGGTGCGTTGCATGATGTAACTGCCGATACCGCCGTAGCGACCGGTGGCTGTAATCATGAAGTCTTCCTGGTCGCTGGCGGGAATGTATTCGGTATAGGGGTCGATGTCGTCGAGCATGGCGTTGATGGCGGTCTCGACTGACTGCTGTGGGTTTATCGAGTCCACATAGAAGGCGTTCAACTCCTTGTAAAGAGAGTTGAAGATGCTCAGGCCGCGGGCCACGGCAGCCTGGTCGGCGGCGTGGGCGGTGACTGTGGAGCATAGTAAGCATAGTAGCAGTCCTGCCCCCGCTCCCCTCCTGAAGGAGGGGGAGAATAATCTTCTTAGAAAGTTATTCATAGGTTATTATATAGTCGTTAGTCGTTTTAACCTTCCTGTTTTGGGGTGCTAAATTACAACAATGGCGGCAAATGGGCGCTATGTGTGGTGCTAAAAAAGTGAAAAATGGCGTTTTTTTCATTTTTTTTCAGAAAATCGTTGCACAATTCAAAATTTCGCACTAATTTTGCAGCGCAATTTGCGAGAGCAGATTGTCAACCCGCTTCAATAGCTCAGTTGGTTAGAGCACATGACTGTTAATCATGGGGTCGTTGGTTCAAGTCCATCTTGAAGCGCAGGGGCAAGGAAAGGGAGACGGGACCCCTTGTTGAAAGACGAAACCGTCAACCCGCTTCAATAGCTCAGTTGGTTAGAGCACATGACTGTTAATCATGGGGTCGTTGGTTCAAGTCCATCTTGAAGCGCCAGAGCCGGGACGGCAATAGCCGCCCCGGCTCTTTTTTACCGAATTATAACCTTATAGAGATGAAATAGCATTTGTCGTTACCGTAATAGCCATTACTTTTTTTGCCGTGGGCGTCAATCTTCCTTATTTTTTTTGGCTTGGCACTGCTAATTTTGCAATTACGCTTAAAAGTTGTACCTTTGCACCCACTAACGACAACCGTTCAAGGTGGGTGGGCCCCGCCCCGCCCACTACCAACTATCGACTAACGAACTAACGACTAACGACTACTATGGGAGTTAACAAAGTAATATTGATGGGAAACGTGGGCGCTGACCCGCGCGTGAGATATTTTGCCGAGGGGCAGGCGATTGCCGACTTCTCGCTTGCCACCACCGAGCGCGGATACACGCGCCGCGACGGCACACAGATGCCCGAGCGCACCGAGTGGCACCGCATCGTGATGAACGGACATGACGCCGAAGTGGCTGAAAAATTTGTGCGTAAGGGAATGTTGCTCTACATCGAGGGAAAATTGCGCACCCGCAAGTACACTGACCGCACCAACGTTGAGCGATTTGTGACCGAGGTGTATGTCGACAACTTCGAAATGCTCAGCCGCGTGGGCGGGCATGGCGACCAGGGCGGCGCGGCGACTCAGTCGTCAGAACCATGATCGACAGCCATAGCCACATCTATTGCGACGCGTTTGACGCCGACCGCGAGGCGGTGGTGGAACGCGCCGTGGCTGCCGGTGTGACCCACATTGTGCTGCCCAACGAGAATCTGGCCTCAGTGGCACGCGTGATGGAAACGCGCGACCGTTGGCCACAACTGATGTCGCCGGCGATCGGCCTGCACCCCGAGGAGGTGAAAGATGACTGGGCCGACATTCTGGAACAGTTACAACCGCTCGTGGGAAAGTGTGGCGCGGTGGCCGTTGGCGAGGTGGGTATTGACCTCTATTGGGACACTACCTATCGCCAACAACAACTCGACGCGCTGCACGAGCAACTGCGCTGGTGTGTCGACCGGGGGCTGCCGTTTATCCTGCACAGCCGCCACGCGCTCGACGACTGCCTGACGGTGTTGCGCCGCTTTGGAGCCGGCGACAGGCCGCCGGGCGTGTTCCACTGCTTTGAGGGCGACGCGATGGCGGCGCGCGAAGTGCTCGATGCGGGCGACTTCGTGCTGGGGGTGGGAGGCTCGTTCACGTTCAAACGCAACGATGTGACGCGCGGGATGGTAGCCGCCGTGGGGCTGGAAAATATCGTGCTCGAGACCGATAGTCCCTATCTGGCACCGGTGCCGCACCGCGGCAAGCGCAACGAGAGCGCCTTTGTGGCCGATGTCGCGCAAGCCGTGGCCAACCTCCTGGGCACCGACCTCGCCACCGTGGACCGGGTGACCACCGCCAATGCACGCCGCCTTTTCGGCCTATGACCTTAAACGCTCAGAAATCTAAGAAATCTTAGAAATCTTAGGAATCTTAGGAATCTAAGAAATCCCGGCAGTTAGCATTAAAAGGAGTGGTGTGCAAAACGGCCTCGCCGTTTTGTCAAGCCGTTTTATCAAGCGATTTCTTAGATGTTTTCTTTAAAAATGTGACAAAATGTCACATTTTTTTTGTACCTTTGCAGCAACGTTCAATGTGCGGTCTCCTCGTGGCCGCCAAATACCCCTCAATAATTAAAATGGAAACTCCAAACGACAACAGATATACCGCCGCCGGCATCAAGCGCACGGTGCTCGACTATGACGACATCCGCCAGATGGTGCCATTCTTTGACGGCAAGCCGCGGCTGGTGGCCGCCCTGCAATGGCTGCTCGACATCGACAAGGTGAACGAGGCCCACAGCCACAACTGCGAGACACCGGGCGTCCCCTTCACCGAGGGGCTGCTGGCCGAACTCAACATCAAGCGCGTCGTGCGTGGCGAGGAGCACCTCGAGGCGATGAAAGACGGGGCTTTCATCACGGTGTCGAACCACCCCTTTGGCGCCATGGACGGCATCATGCTCATCAACCTCGTGGGCAAGCACCGCCCCGACATGAAGGTGATGGTGAACATGATTTTGAACTACATCCAGGCCATGCGCCCCAACTTTATCGCCGTTGATGCACTTGCCAGCGACGACCCCGCCAAGCAGGCCGTCTCGCGGCGAGGCATGCTCGAGGCAATGCGCCACGTGCGCGACGGTCACGTGCTGTCGTTCTTCCCGGCCGGCGCCGTGAGCAAGTTCACCGGCGAATTGCGCATCCAAGACCGCGAGTGGCAGCCGAGCGTCATCCGCCTGATCAAGAAACTGCGCGTGCCGGTGGTGCCCATCTACTTCCACGGCCACAACAGTTTCTTGTTCAATCTGCTTGGAGTGATTGACTGGCGGCTGCGCACCCTCAAACTGCCCAGCGAGGTGTTCCGCAGCAAGAACCGCACCTTCCGCATCAGCGTTGGCCGGCCAATCACCGTGGCCGAGCAGGACGCCATCACCGATGTGGAGGCACTGGCCACTTACCTACGAACCAAAACCTACGACCTGAGACAATGGCAATAAACAACACTCCGGGCGGCCGCCGCGCGCTGCCCACCCTGGGCGACGACCCGTTGACCCCCACACGCCGATCGGCCTCTCACAAAATGACCGACCTCGAGCAACTGGTGCAGGACGAGATGCGCCGCAAGCAAATCATCGGCAAGAGCAAGGCACTGCTCATGGCTATCGAGCGGGCAATCCGCGTGGCGCCGTCCGACACCGGCGTGCTCATCACCGGCGAGAACGGCACCGGCAAGGAGAACCTGGCGCGTATCATCCACGACAACAGCAGCCGCCGCACCAAGAAATATGTTACCGTTAACTGTGGCGCCCTGCCGGAAGGAACAATCAACAGCGAACTCTTCGGCCACAAGAAGGGCTCGTTCACAAGCGCCGATACCGACCACGCCGGCTTCTTTGAGAAAGCCGACGGAGGCACAATCTTCTTGGACGAGGTGGCCGACCTGCCGCTGCCCATCCAAGTGTTGCTGCTGCGCGTCATTGAGTACGGCGAGTTCTACCGCATGGGCGAGACAACACCACGCAAGACCAACGTGCGCATCATTGCCGCCACCAACCGCGACATGCGGCGCGCTGTGGAAGAGGGGAAGTTCCGCGAGGACCTCTTCTATCGTCTGGCCGGCGTGCAAATCAAGTTGCCCGCCCTGCGCGAGCGCTCCGAAGATATCCGACCGCTCTTTGACCACTTTGTGGACCGATATGTCAACAGCACCGGCACCAAGGCGCCCCGGCTGGCTCCGGACGCACTCTCGGCACTCGAGAGATACCGCTGGCCGGGCAACGTGCGCGAACTGCTCAACCTGGTGAACGAACTGTGCAGCATGGAGGCCGGCAACCTGATTACCGTGGAGCGCTTGCGCGTCTCGCTACCCGACCTCGAAGGTCCAAAAGTGCCGGTGCCCATCGGCAGCGAGGCACACTATGACTACAACCAGGAGCGCGAAATAATTTTTCACTTCATCAAGCAACTCCACGACGAGGTTGACGAACTCAAGGAGATGATTGAAGCCGTTGGCTCCTCCGAGCCGCCACACGTGAGCACCCGCCTCGATGAGTTGCAGCGACAGCCTCACCGCCTGACGATGAGCAGCCTCGACGGCGCCACAGTACACTACGACGACATCGCCGTGCAAGACTTCCCGGCCGACGATATGCCGCAAGACCTGGGCCACGCCACCGAGGTGCGACACGAGGAAGTGGCTCATCACGACGCCGACATACGCGGCGGCATCAAGCCCCTCGACGAACTCAAGCGACGCAGCATCGAGGAAGCCCTAAACGAGTTTGACGGCAACCGCCGCAAGGCTGCCGAAGCCCTCGGCATCAGCGAGCGCACCCTCTACCGCAAAATCAAACAATACGGCCTTGAGTAGCATGTAGCATGTAGCATGTAGCATGTAGCGTGTAGGGCCTGGCCTTGGCCTGGCCGCACGGGGGAGGACTAAAATCAGATTTTCGGAAATTTTCGATAATTATCGAGATAGAAAAACGTGAATTATAAAGAAATGAAAAAATACTTCGTACTTTGTACTTCGTGCATCATACTTCTTTTTGTCACCGGCGGTTGCTTCAGTTACAAGTTCAACGGTGCGGCCCTTGACTATAGCGTCTATCGCACAATCTCATTCAGCGAGTTCCCCATCCGGGCCGCTCTGGTCTATCCGCCACTGCAGCAACTCTTTGAGAACAAACTGATGGATATGATCACGCAACAGACGCGCCTCCGAGTGCAGGACAACCCCAACAGCGACCTGCGCATCGAGGGCGAGATCACCGGCTACCAACTCTCGCCGCAGGCTGTGGGCGAGGACGCCTATGCCACCAAGACGCGCCTGACCATCACAGTGCGTGTCAAGTATATCAACAACCGCAACGACGCCTTGAGCAAGGACCAGACTTTCAGCGCCTACCGCGACTTCCCGTCCAGCCAAATGCTCACCGACGTCCAGGACGACCTGTGCAACCAGATTACGACCGACCTCACCGATCTCATCTTCAACGCGACAATCGGCGATTGGTGAAACACGGGGACGGTTCTTCTGTTTCACGACTTGTCGCTGAAACAGAAGAACCGTCCCCACCCGAAGACCCCAAAGTCCCCGAAAAACGAAAAACGAACAACGAAATGAAAGCGGAGTTTGTGGATAGCATACGGCGGTTGCTGCCGACGGTCGAGGCGACAGCGTTGCTTGATGCGCTGGAGGCCGGCGAGCCTACGGTGAGCGTGCGCGTCAACACGGCGCGCGGAGCCACGGTGCCCGACGGCGTCACGCGTGTGCCGTGGTGCCCCGAGGGATACTATATCGACGGCGAGCGCCCGCAGTTCATCCTCGACCCGCTATGGCACAGCGGCATGTACTACGTGCAGGACGCCTCGTCGATGTTCATTTCTCACGTCATCAGGCAAGTGGTCAACACTCCGGTGAGTTACCTCGACCTCTGCGCCGCGCCCGGCGGCAAGACCACCGCCGCCCTGCAGGCGCTGCCACAAGGCTCGCGCGTTGTGGCAAACGAAGTGGTGCCCGGGCGCGCTCTCGCCCTCAGCGACAACGTCACGCGCTGGGGCGCGCCGGCGACCGTCACACGCGAGCAGCCGCGCGCTTTCTCCCGGACGCCAAACGCGTTTGACGTCATCGCCACCGACGTGCCGTGCAGCGGCGAGGGAATGATGCGCAAGGACGCCCAGGCCGTCGAACAGTGGTCGCCGGCTCTTGTCAAGCAATGTGCCGACACTCAACGGCAAATCTTGCGAGACGTGTGGCCGGCCCTCAAGCCCGGCGGACTGCTAATCTACAGCACTTGCACCTTCAACCGCGAGGAGAACGAACTCATGCTCGACTACATCGCCGACGCTCTCGGCGCCGAGAGCGTCGCCGTGCCCGTCGACCCCGCCTGGAACATCGCGCCGGGCATCGACACTCCCCGCCCCTGCTACCGCTTCATGCCCCACCGCACCCGCGGCGAAGGCCTCTTCATGGCCGTCATGCGCAAGCACGTGAAACACGGGGACGGTTCTTCTGTTTCAGCGACAAGTCGTGAAACAGAAGAACCGTCCCCACGCGGAGGCACCGAAAAACGAAAAACGAGAAACGAAAAACAAATAACAATAAACGAAAAAAGTCGGCCCGACCCCGTGCTGGCCTATAGCCTCACCGCCGACCGCGGCGCCTGGCCCATAGTCAATCTGGACTACCCCACCGCCATCGCCTACCTGCACGGCGAGGCTCTCACCCTGCCGCCCGATGTGCCGCGCGGCATCGTCCTCGTCGCCTATCGCGACGCCCCGCTCGGCTTTGCCAACAACCTCGGCTCGCGCGCCAACAACCTCTACCCCAAGCCCTGGCGAATAAAATCCCATTTCCAATAGTAAAAATCCGTATTTTTATACACAACAAAAGAATTATTAAGACCTGTTGGCAGAATTAATAATATATCTAAAATTGTTTGTTATCATCGATGTAGGGCCTGGCCGCACCGCGACACTGTTAAAATAGACACAATAATTGCAGCCTATAGGATACGGCCAGGCCAAGGCCAGGCCCTACAATCATTCAAATCAAGAATTTATTGATAATTTAATTCTGCCAACGGGTTATTAAGATGATTATGTAAAATATTTTGTCCTTTCGTCTGAATTTTAGGGTTCTTACGTGAGAAAATTGTGAATTATGAATTATGCATTGTGAATTATGAATTATAATGTGTTTCACATAGTGAGCGACAAGGTGTGGACCGGCACTTGCCAGCAGGTCTATGACCTTGTGTCCAAGATGCGACATGACGACCGCTTCTACGTCGAGGTGGTGTGCAAGAAACACGACGCCGTGCTCAAGCACTTCCGCCGCCTTGAGGTGCCCGTGTCAATCCTGCCGCTGAAAGGCCTCACCGACATCGACAGCCCCGTGCGCCTGGCCGAGATGTTGCGCACCGGCCGCAACGTGGTACACGTCCACAACTTCTCGGACGCCTTCCTCGCCGTGTGGGCACGTCGCATCAGCGGCAACCGCAACACGCGCGTCATCGCCACCATCCACACCATCTCCAAGCCTCGCAGCAACTACCTCTTCAACCGCATCTATCGCGCCCTCGACGGCGTGGTGTTTGTCAGCGACCTGACAAGCCGGCACTACCTTGAGGCCTGCCCGCGCCTCAATCCGGAAAAGTGCCGCGTCATCCGCGACAGCGTCTTCTGGCCCGAGCCGATGCCCGACGCGCCTGCCGTGCCCGACCTGCGGCACCAACTCGACCTGCTGCCGGGGCAAGCCTTGCTCATGTATCACGGACGCGTCAACCACGACAAGGGCGTGGACGTGCTCCTGCGAGCGGTCACCCAACTCGACAAGTCAAGTTATCACCTGATGATTCTTGGCGAGGGGCAACCCAAGTTCATGAGCCAAATCAAGGCGTTTATCGTCGCCAACCAACTGTTGCGCAACGTCACTTTGGCCGGCTTCAAGGAGCAAGTTCTCCGCCACATCGAGCAGTGCGACATCGGCATCGTGCCCAGCGTTATGCCCGAGGCAATGGGCCTCTCATGCCTGGAGTATATGATGTGCGGCAAGGCACTCATCACCACCGGCAACGGCGCCCAGCGAGAGTATATCCGCCACCGCGAGAACGGCGTGCTCGTCCCGCCGGACAACTACAAGGCCATCGCCTCGGCCCTCAAAGTGCTCATCGACAACCCCGACTTGCGAGCCGAAATGGGCCAACGGGCCGCCGAGGACTTCGACAACTCACTTGCCTACGACCGTTATTACACTGACATGACAGACCTCTACCTGCGATGATTCTCAATCAACTCACCATCGTCAACTATAAGAACATCGCCGACGCGCGCCTCGAGTTTGCCCCGAAACTCAACTGCCTGATCGGCAACAACGGCATGGGCAAGACCAACGTGCTGGACGCCATCTATTACCTGAGCCTCTGCCGCAGCCACACCGGTCAACCCGACCAGACGGTAATTGCCCACGATGCCGACTATATGATGCTGCAGGGCCAATACACGCGGCGCGGCGTGGCCGAGGATGTCACCATCGGCCTGCAACGCGGCAAGCGCAAGACCATCCGCCGCGCCGGCAAGGAATACAAGCGCCTCAGCCTCCACATTGGCCTGCTGCCGGTCGTGCTCATCTCGCCGGCCGACGCCGACCTCATCAGCGGCGGCAGCGAGCACCGCCGTCGCCTGATGGACATGATTATCTCGCAGGGCGACAGCGACTATCTGGCCACGCTCATCCGCTACAACAAGGCGTTGGAGCAGCGCAACTCGATGATACGCAACGAGATGAGCGACCCGTTGCTTTATGAGACCGTCGAGCACGTCATGTGTGACGCCGCAGCCCTCATCCATGCCCGCCGCCTGGCATGGGCGACCGAGTTCGCCCCGATTTTCAACGACCACTACCGTGCCATCGCCGGCAGCGACGAGGCGGTCACCATCGTCTATACGAGCCACCTGAGCGACGCACCCCTCGCGTGGCACCTCAACGAGACGCGCGCTCGCGACCTCGCCATCGGCTACACCACGCGCGGCATCCACCGCGACGACATCACGCTGTCGCTGGGCGCCCACCCGATGCGCCTGACGGCCTCGCAGGGACAACGCAAGACCTACACTGTCGCCCTGCGCCTGGCGCAGTTCGACTTCATGGCACGGCAGAGTGCCACAACACCCATCCTCCTGCTCGACGACGTCTTTGACCGCCTCGACGCCACACGCGTGGAGAACATCATGCGCGTGGTGGCCACACCCCGCTTCGGGCAAATCTTCGTCACCGACACCAACCGCGACCACCTCGACCGCATCCTCAACACCATCAGCGGCGACAACGCCCTCTTCCACGTCAACCACGGCAATATCACTAATCAGTAATATGAAACGGACCAACGCACAGTCGATAGGCGAGATCATCGATGCCTATCTGCAACACGAGAATTTGCGCCAGACGTTCGACGAGCACCAGGCCGCCGCCTTGTGGCCATCAATCGTCGGTCCGGCCATCAACCGCTACACCGTCAGCCGCGAGGTGCGCGACGGCATCCTCTACATCACCCTCTCAAGCGCCGCGCTGCGCAACGAATTATCCCTGAACCGCACTCAACTCCTTGAACTCATCAACGGCGCCGTGGGCCAGCCGGTAATCAAAGAAATCCGCTTCCGATAAGCCCCCGCCCGCATCAATTTTTAAACATGAAATCCCATTAATTATCCATTAATTTGTTGGCCATGCCGCGCGTCCTCGCGTCGGCCGCCTTTTTTGAACTATGGATTGTGACTTGAATGAATGGCAGTGTGCCACTGCTGTGCAACTGCGCTTTAACGATATCGACACCCTCGGCCACGTCAACAACTCGGTCTACTTCGAACTCTTCGACCTCGGCAAAACCGACTATTTCACCCGAGCGGCCGGCGATAGCATCGACTGGGAACAGATCCCAATCATGCTGGTCAACGTGAACTGTGACTTTATGGCCCAGACGCGCTACCACGAGCCGCTCGAAGTCGTCACGCGCCTCGAGCGCATCGGCAACTCGAGCATCACCCTCCTGCAAGCCCTCCGCAACAGCGCCACCGGCGAAGTGAAAAGCCTCTGCCGCTCCACCTCCGTCTACCTCGACCTCACCACCTCGACCCCCACCACCGTGCCCGACCACTGGCGCGCCGCCCTCACCTCCCTCTCTTAACCCATCAAAAGGAGTCGTCTGCCCCCCACCCCACGTCATCAAAGGAATGGTGTGCAAAGCGGCATGGCCGCTTTGCACACATTTAAAAGACAATAAAGGCAACAAGAACAAAATTGCCCTTATTGCCTTTATTGTCTTAAGCGACAAAAAACTTGTTGGCCATGCCGCGCGCCCTCGCGCCGGCCCCACATTCGTTCAAATCAAAAGTTTATTGATAATATAATTTGCCAACGTGTTAATACTGATAAATCCAAAACCGTATGGTGAGAGCGCGGCCATTCGTCGGTAAAATCGCAGCCGTCGTCTATTAGATTTGCACAGTTGGCCCCCCCTTACTAATTTTGCATCGTAAAAAATTACGATTTACCGATTATTATGAAAATTATATCCAATATCCGAGCCGCACTTGTGGCGGTCTTCTGCTGGACGGCACTGTGCAGCGGCGCGGCGGTAATCAACGGGGTTGTCGTTGACCAAGCGGACACGACGGCGTTGATTGGCGCGTCGGTGAAGTTGCTGCGGGCCAACACTGACAGCACGTTTGTTAAAGGCGAGGTGACTGACGCCAACGGTGTGTTTAACATCAAGGGCGTCAAGCAGGGCAAGTATTTGCTGCAAATCGACTATATCGGCTACAGCGGCCGGTTGAGCCACGTGACAGTGGGCAAGGACGGCCGGGACGTGAATATGGGCGTCCTCACCCTCGACCAGTCGGGCGTCAGCCTCGCCGGCATCGAGGTCGTCGGCGTCAAGAGCGCCATCACCGTCAAGGAGGACACAATCGAGTTTAACGCCGACAGTTATAAACTGCAGACCAACGCCGTCGTCGAGGACTTGTTGAAGCGTTTGCCCGGTGTCGAGATTGGCAGTGACGGTAAAATCACGGCTAACGGCAAAGAAGTCAAGAAGATTTTGATTGACGGCAAGGAGTTTTTTGCCGACGACCCGACGGTGGCGAGCAAAAACATACCGGCCGACATGATTGACAAGTTGCAGGTGGTGGACCGCAAGAGCGACCTGGCGCGACTGACCGGTGTGGACGACGGCGAGGACGAGACGGTGATCAACCTGACGGTGAAGAAGGGAATGAATAACGGATGGTTCGGCACGGTGACCGGCGGCTACGGCACGGGCAACCACTATGCCGGCACACTGATGGCCAACTACTTCCACGACGGCAACCAGTTTACGCTGCTGGGCGGCGGCAACAACACCAACAACCTGGGAGTGGGCGACGGCGGCCAAGGGCGGTTCCAGCGCTTTGGCGGCGACCGCGGCGTGACCAAGAGCCAATACGTTGGCCTTAACTTCAACGTGGGCAGCAAGGACGATGAGCACCTGCGGGTGGGCGGCGACGTGATGTACAGCCACACCGACCGCGACACGCAGACCACGCGCAACCGTCAGTATCTGTTCACCGACTCGGTGAGTTACTACGACGCGCAGACCCTCGCCCGCGACAAGGGCCACAACCTGCGTGGCGACTTCCGCCTGAAGTGGGAAATGGACACGCTCAACACGCTTGAGTTCCGCCCGAACTTCTCTCTCAACTTCTCCAACAGCACCAAGGACGAGTTGTCGCTCACCCGCGCCGGCGACGCGTCGCGCACTGAGGTGAACCGCAGTTCGAGCGACTACGACAACGACGGCAAGAGTTACGAGTTCAGCGGACAGGTGGTCTACAACCGCAAGGCCGCCAGCCGTCCGGGTCGCAGTTTCAGCGCGCAGTTGCGCTACACTTTCAGCCGCGTGAACGAGGACGGCAACACTTACACCAACAACGTGTACTACCTCAAGGACGACGAGGACCAGACTATTGACCAGGTGTATGCCAACCACCGCACGACCAATGGCGTGAACGGCCGCCTGACGTGGACCGAGCCGCTGGGCAACGTGCGCAACGCGCGTTTCCTCGAGTTCGCCTACATGGGCAACTATCGCTACAACAAGGCCACCAAGAGCGTGTTTGACATCACGCGAGGGGAGGCCGCCGCACCTCTCAACCTTTCAGCTCTGTCGCCGCTGCGCAGTCCCGTGCTGCGCCGCATGCTGGCCGAGGAGTACGGCACTGACGTGCTGCGCGACCCGCTGCTGATGGCCGAGGCCGTCGAGGACGCCTTGGGGCCGGAACTGAGCCGCGCCTTCAACGAGCGCCTGAGCAACGACTTCCGCAACACTTACTACAACCAGTCGTTCCAACTGGGCTTCAGGCAGGTGCGCAAGGCCTATAACCTGAACGTGGGTCTCACCGTGAACAGCGCCATGAGCAAAAGCCGCGACTTGATTAACAACGCGCGCGACATCCCCAGCCGCTGGGTGTGGAGCGTGGCGCCCTACGCGCGTTTCCGCTACAAGTTCAGCAAGACGCGCAACCTCAACATCAACTACCGCTCCCGCTCCACCCAACCCACTATTGCCCAATTGCAACCGGTGGCCGACGAGAGCAACCCGCTGAACATCGTGGTGGGTAATCCGTCACTGAAGCCCACCTTCAGCCACCGGTTGAACATACGCTTCAGCGACTTTGACCAGCAGGCACAACGCAACATCATGGCGATGTTCAACGTGAATATGGAGCAGAACAGCATTATCTCCACCACCGACTATGACTCGACCACCGGCGGCCGCCGGACGACCTACGCTAACGTGGGTGGCGTGTGGAACGCGATGGCGATGAATCTGCTCAGCCTGCCCTTCGGCAGCCGCAAGACGTGGTACTTCACTTCTCACGCCTTCCTGCGCTATGCCCGAGCCAAGGGCTACAACAACGGCAACATCAACACGAGCAACACGTTCACCATCAACTACTCTCCCGGCTTGGCGTTCCGCAACGGCGAGTTTGACATCGAGTTGCGCCCGCGCTATAATTTCCAGACGACCAACAACTCACTAGGCAACATCAGCGACCGCCATGTGCACACCTACGGCGGCCAGTTCAACGCCACTTACAACGCGCCATTTGGCCTTGTGGTGGCCACCGACCTCACCTACTCCAACACCAGCGGCTATAGCGATGGTTACAACGCGAGCCAATGGCTGTGGAACGGCTCGGTGAGTTACCAGATGCTGCGCGACAAGTCGTTGTCGCTCACCCTGAGCGTCTATGACATCCTTGGGCAGCGCAAGACCATCAACCGCAACGTCACCGCCAACTATATCGAGGACGTCGCCTATAACTCACTCACTCGCTACGGTATGCTCACTGTCACCTACCGCTTCTCTTCTTTTAAAAAGGGCGAGGAACCCAAACTGAAAGGTGACGACGATTGGGGTCCGCGCGGCGGCGGGCGGCCGGGCGGAGGCCCCGGCGGAGGCCGGCCCGGCGGCT
>JAFTDD010000012.1 GCA_017454355.1 Muribaculaceae bacterium | reverse complement strand
ATAGCGCGAGGGTTCCACCTCTTCCCATTCCGAACAGAGAAGTTAAGCCTCGCCACGCCGATGATACTGCGAAAGTGGGAAAGTAGGTAATCGCCGCTTTGAGAGAGGCCCGCAGCCGTCCAACGGTCGCGGGCCTCTTTTAATTGTTTTTTATATTTTTTTGTGAATTATGATTATTTTCTGTAACTTTGTGGCTAAATTCTTAATAATGTTGTAACTAAATTTAATTTAAGATACAAGAGATGAAGTTCAGGTATTATTTATCGCTGTTGTTGTCGCTGGTGACGGCGATGACAGCGAGCGCCATCAGCGGCGACTATAGTGACCCGGGTGGAGGCACATACTGGTGTAACGTCTATGTGCACGACATCGCCGCCAGCAAGTCCTACGGCTGGTGTACCGGCGACAGCGAGGACGGCAAGATGAACGAGTTCCGCGGCTTTGAGTGCTCCAATGGCGGCAAAGTCACCACGCAAAACCCGTGGATGTTTTTCAAGTTCCGCTATAATAAAGGGCAGAGCAAGGACTATGACTACAAGAGTTCCAACCAGCAGGTGTTTGTGATGCTCAAGGACGGCTCGCTCCACCAGATTGTTGATGCCGCTGCCTCGTGGTCGCAAACCGACAAGACTTGGGGTCTGGTGAATTGCTCGTGGGATGGCGAATGGTTCTACGTGCGTTACGCTCCCAATGAGCGAGGCATGAAAGAGGTGAGCGCGCTGCAGGTGGAGAGCGACAGTTACTACTACCAGAGCAACTTCTGGCACCGCGATTACTGGTTCTATATCCACGCGCGTTACCTCAAGGGCATTGACTTCAGCGACATGTCGCGTGCCCGCGAGGCGAAGGTCGAGTGGACCGCGCCGGACAAGGTGACGGTGAGCGCCGACAACAGTTGGCTGCCGTCGCAGATTGGCAACGGCGTGTCTAACTTCTCGTTCAACACGGTTTACGACGCGACGGTCTATACGCCCGCCAACGGCAAGGTCGTCAACACCGCCCGTTTCAGTGCCACCAACCGAGGCAACGGCTCCACCGAACTCAAGGTGCCCATGGACCAGGACTTTGAGGTCAGGGTGACGCGCAACACCCAGACGTCGTTCACCTTTGAGGTGGGCGGCGACGTGAGCCAGAGCCTCAACGAGGGCGCTACCCAGTCGACAAGTTTCGTCAACAAAATCAACCGGCTCACGGCGTCGTTCAACCAGGTTGAGGGCACGACGACGCTCTCGTGGGAGGACAGTTACCCGAGCAACCAGGGCGAGTACCAGATCTACCGCACGCTGCTCAGCGAGAGCGGTGACCTTCAGGGCAACCGCGAGTTGCTGGGCACCACCAAGAACAAGAGTTATACCGACAACAGTTCCCGCGGCCTCGAGTACGGCAAATATTACCGTTACGAGGTGTTCATGAAGAAAAACTCGTGGGGAGACATCGACATTCCGTCCAACCCCGAGGCGCTCACAGTGGTCAATGCCACCGAGGTGCGCACGAGCACGGTGCCCGTTATCCCTATGCACCTCGTGCAGGACATGAACGCCACCGACGACGTGCAGGTGAATTGGACCTTCGGTAACGTGCCCAAGAGCGAGAACGACATCACTTTCAAGGTGCACCGCATCGAGCCGGGCGGCGCCGTGACCCGCAATTACACCGAGGTCACCGTGGCGCGTAACGCCGGCAAGGCGTCGTTCACCGACGACAAGCCCGCCTCGGCGTGCTCGCTGTACGGCTACTTCGTGCAAGTCGATCTTGCCGATAACAAGGTGCATCTCTACAGCGACACCATCTATGCCCACGTGCTCGGAGTGAGTGCCGTCACCGCGGTCGACGCCACCAAGGGCACCGCCGGCACCGAGGTGGTCATCAAGTGGAAGGCGCGCCAGGTGGGCACCAAGCCCACGCTCTACGACGTGCAGCGCCGCTACATCGGCAGCGACGACTGGATTTCAATCTACGAGGAGGAGGACACCAAGACCACCTACACCTACACCGACAAGACCGCCGAGCCTTGCCGCTACTATGAGTATCGCGTGATTGCCTACGGCGAGGACTGTGATGGCGGCGGACGCGTGATTGGCAACACGATGCGCGATGTGGGCTTCAGCCGCGCCTCCGGCGTGATCAGCGGCCGTGTGCAGTTTGAGGGCGGCACTGCGGTGGGCGACGTGCGCGTGAGCCTCTCGCGCGAGAGCGATGCCCGCACCGGCGCGCCTTACCACAGCCGCGCCGTGCTCGAGAAGGGTGACGCGCTGCGCTTCACCAACCTCGGCGGTGTGGTCAACGACCACAAGCCGTTCACCCTGCAGATGTTCGTCAGGCCCGACAGCGTCGCCGAGACCATGACGCTGATGAGCGAGCCGGTGCAACTCGACCTGCGGTACAACAAGAGCAAGGCATTGTATGACTTGTTGTTGGAGGGTACCGTTGCCGGCGGCATCCCCGCGGGACAGTTCTCGCAGGTGTCGCTGCTGTGTGACGGCAACAAGGTCACCACCTACACCGCCGGCAACCAGATGGTTGCCAACGAAGAGAACGTTAGCGCCACGCCAAATTATATCGAGGCCTTCTTTAAGACACCGCTGATGGACGAGAGCGGCGCGTCGTTGGACGGTTGGGAACTGTCTGATATCGGCCGGGATCCCGATTACGGCTGGAAGATTATTGATGGCGCTTTCGCATCAAGCCACCAGACCATTACCGCCTCTAAAGAAGTCTCAGTCTCGTCACAGATGGTCGGCTATAATGTCAAAGCCTCGGTGGAGATGTCAGCCCCATGGGGAGCAAATGCGGCGCTTGTGACGGTGACAATGACTGGTGGCGGCCATATTGACCAGGTAACCGTCTGTGACGATAGGACAGAGCACAGTGAATGGCAAACCTATTCTGTCGAGTTCACAATTCCGGAGTGGGCAACTCTCCTCACATATACAATCGAGGCCAGAGACTCCAAGAGTTGGAGAGGATACTACGGTCCACGCTTCAAGAATATGAAAATGAAATTCTCAGGGGCGGACCAATTTTTTGACGGCAACGACTGGGTGTTGTTGCCCGACTTCACCGGCAACGTCGACGAGGTGCGCGTGTGGAACCGTGTGCTCACCACCAATGAGATTACCGCCGATGTCGACCGCCTGATCAGCGGTGAGAGCGACGGCCTGAAGTCCTACATCACCTTTGACGAGGGCCTCGAGGAGTACGCCTTCGACAGTTCGTGCACCAACGGCCAGCCCAACGGAAACCACGTCACCCTGGGTGCCAACACGCGTCCCAGCGACGTCATTCCCACCGGCGACCAACTCTCGGCCTACGGCATGACCAACGACAAGGGCGAGTACGAGATCCGCGGCATCCCATTCGCGGGCAGCGGCACGCGTTACAGCGTCTATCCCACCAAGGGCATCCACGCCTTTAACCCCACGAGCCGCTCGGCATTCATCGGCGGCACATCGATGACGATCAATAACGCCGACTTCACCGACGTGTCGAGTTTCAAGGTGCGCGGCACCATCCGTTACAGCGGCACGACTATCCCGGTGGACAGCGTGAGTTTCTATGTTGACGGCGTGCCCTGCAACAAGAACGACCAACTGATTGTCACCGACGAGAACGGCGAGTACGAGATCCAGGTGCCCATCGGCAGCCACTATATCGAGGCGCGCCGCACGGGTCACACCTTTGAGGGCGCCGGCCGCTACCCGGCCAAGGAAATCGGCACCTACGAGTTCCTTGAGGATACCCACATCGACTTCTTCGACAACACTCTCGCCATCGTGGCCGGACGCGTCGTCGGCGGCGAGACCGAGGGCAAGAAGCCGCTGGGCTACGGCGCGAGCGAGAACAACATCGGCAAGGCGGTCATCACGCTCTCGCCGCTTGACCACCCGCAGCGAATGATCAACGCCGTGCAGCACGTTGAGGGCACCACCACCGAGTGGGTTCCCAACAGCGCGAACCTGCCCGTGGCCTCCGCGGCCGACACCATCAAGAGCGTCGCCTACCGCGCCGGCGGCACCCTCGATGACGCCAAACTCATTGTCATCACCACCGACGAGAAAACCGGCGAGTTCAGCGCGCTCATCCCGCCCATCCGCTACAAGGTGGAGAGCGTCAAGTTCCCCAACAACGCCGAGGTGGAGCGCGACGAGATGTTCGGCAGCGTCCCGGCCATCGACATGCGCAACCCCAACGACACCATCAGGCCGGACACCATGTACACCGCCGACAAGAAGCCGTTGCCGCTGTTCAAGTGCAACAAGAAACTGATGCTCACCTACCGCTCCCAACCCGTGCTTGACATCACGCAGCAGGGTGCGCCGGCGGGTGCTTTCGGCACCGACACCATCGTGGTGCGCGATGCCGGCAAGGACGTCAAGTTGCCCATCTACAGTTATGATGAGACGACCGGCAAGGTTACCTACAACTACGGCTATCCCATCTTCCAGATGAGCCGCGAATATTCATTCAACATCCATGCCTATGAGCCCTACGTCAACTACGACTTCGACAAGGCGGGCCGACGGTATGAGGACGCCCTCGCCGATTCGATTATCACGTTTGACAACGAGTTGGGCAACGGCGCGATTATCGCCGCGAAGGATACCATCACTCCCGATGGCCATGAACTCAAGCGAGGCGAATTCGTCCGGCTCACCGCCGAGCAGGTGAAACTCGACTCAATCGGCAAGGGCGTCTATAAGTGGAACGCCGGCATACCGAGCCTGACGGCCCCCTACACCCGCAACATGAACGCCTCGACCGTCATCAACAAGACCACGCGGCTGTGGCGCAACGACCAGGGGCTCAACGCTATTATCACCGGAGTGGTGCCCACCGGCAACAACTTCATCACCGCCGGCCCCAACCGCGTGCAGATGGTGCTGCGTGACCCGCCGGGCGACGCTTCCAGCACCACCTGGGCCACCGACAGCATCACGTGTGACTACACCTACACCGTCCGTGGCGTGCACAACAACACCGAGTTGGGAGTTGACATCCGCACGTCATTTGAGACTGACTTGATTATCGGCACAGCATTCTTCGGCAAACTGACCTATAACACTATTATCGGCGAAAATCAAGTGTCGTGGAAGTATGACGTGAACAAGACCTGGGACAATCACACCTCGGTCACCTACACCAACTCCAAGTCGACCTCCACCAGTTCGTCCAACGTCTATGTGGGTCGCGACGGCGATGTGTTTATCGGCTACTCCACCAACTACATCATCGGCGCCGCCGACAAGGTGGGCCTCTTCAAGGACAACAGCGGCAACTGGCGCGTCTCCATGGAGGAAACCATGGCCATGGACGAGAAGTTCAACACCCACTTCGAGTTCTCGCAAAAGTATATCGAGACGACGCTGTTTGACAACATCAAGCGCACTCGCAACTCGATGCTCAAGCACATCACCTCGGCTGCCGAGATTGAGGAGGATCCCCTTGTGCCCACCTATTATACTTACCTCAAGGAGACCGACCCCAAGTACGGCACGTCGAACAAAGACGAGGCTGTGTGGGGTGCCGAGGCCAAGAATGGCTTTGACGGCCCGAGTTACTGGGCCCGTTTCCCGAAGGGATATGAGGGCATCGACAGCGTGATGTGGTGCAACGAGATTGTTGACAAGTGGAAGCAGAAACTCGCCGAGAACGAGGAGGACAAACTCAAGGCCTTCGGCGACGCCAAGACCTACAAACTCGGCAACGAGTCGTTTGAGCGCGGCGTGACCGTCACCAACAGCACCGGTTCCTCCTCCAAGGAGGTTCACAACTCCACCGAGGTCTTCTCCACCGGCCTTGCCTATAGGGGCAAGAACGGTTTCCTGTTGGACAAGATGGGTGCCATCATCATCTCCAACACCGACATCGGCTACCACCAGACCAAGTACGACGTCGACGAGACCACGACCAACGAGCGCTTCTCCTATACGCTCAACGACACGCAGCGAGGCAACGCCCACACCGTGGACATTTACAGGTCGCCCAACAACTGGGGACCCATCTTCCGCACGCGTGGCGGCCAGACGCGCTGCCCCTACGAGGGTGAGACCAAGACCAAGTACTACCGTCCCGGACAGACGCTCGACTACGCCACGATGAAACTCGATAATCCCAAGATCTCGATGCCCGTGCGCAACTTGGTCGATATCCCCGCCGGTCAGGAGGCCCAGGTGCAAGTCGTGTTCAACAACGAGAGCGAGGTGCACGAGGAACTCTCGCCGGTCTTCCTCATGGTCAAGACCGATTCCAACCCCAACGGCCTGCAAATCTTCATGGACGGCCAGTCGCTGCTCAACGGCACCGAGTTGTGGCTGCAGTATGGCGTGCCGTTGACCAAGACGCTCACCATCAAGCAGAGTGACAACTCCATCCTCGACTACAACGATGTCACCCTCGTCATTGCCAACACGTGTAACCCGGCATTGTGGACTTTCGGCGATGTGTCGTTCAGCGCCCACTTCGTGCCGGCGGCTCCTAATATCACCCTCAAACTCGACAAGAACATCCTCAACGAGCGCGCGGTGCAGAGCGGCGAGCAACTCAAGGTCACCATCGGTGACATCAACCGCATGTTCACCGGCTTGAAGGGCGTGCGCCTCAAGTACCGCTTCGCCGGCGACGCGCAGTGGGTGACAGCCCACGAGTGGCTCACAAGCAGCGAGTATATGACCGATGGTCACGAAAACGAACTCCAGTCTCTGCTCGGCTCGGAGCAGCCGGATATAGTCTATAGCCTCGAGTTGCCGGGCATTGACGGCAACTATATCGTCGCCGCCGAGAGCATCTGCCTCTTCGGCAAAAAGGAGTACACCAACCAGACACCCGAGCAAACCGTCATCCGCGACACGCGCGGCCCGAAACTGCTCGGACAGGCCTACCCCAACTCCGGTCTGCTCACCCCCACCGATGATATCTACATCCGCTTCAACGAGGCGATCCGCGAGAGTTATCTCACCAAGGACACCAACTTCTTTATCACCGGCTCGCTCAACGACTCGCAGGTGAACCACGATGTGTCACTCCAGTTCAACGGCAACTCCATCGAGACCGAAGCCTACCTGCCCATCACCAACACGAGTTTCTCGGGCTCGCTGTGGTTCAAGCGGCAGACCGGCGGCTCGCTCATTGAGCATGGAACGGAGGGCAACCACCTCTCGCTGAGCATTAACGACAGCGGTAATGTGGTGGCGGACATCAACGGCACCACGGCCACCTCGGCCGAGGCCGTCCCCGCCGACAAGTGGCTCTTCCTCGCCTTCAACTACGTCAAGGGCGCCACCGCCGGCGACAACACCCTCACCATGCTTGTGGCCGAGGACGACAAGGAGACGATGCTCTTTGACGAACTCGCCGTGCCCGACTATGACAACACCGGACGCATCGTCCTCGGACGCGGATACACCGGCACGATGCAGGAACTAACGCTCTGGAACAAGAACACTCCCGTGCGCACCCTGCTCGGACAGAAGGACGAGGTCGTCGCCTCCTATATGCCCGGACTGGTGGGATACTGGAAGATGGACGAGGGACACGGCACACTCGTGACTGACTACGCCCGAGGCCGCAATATCCACCTGCCGGCCGAGACGTGGAATATCGAGAACTCTAACCTTGCCGCCCACCTCGATGGCGAGCGCTCCATCAAAATCCCCATCGGCAGCATCTCGCCGCGTCCCACCGACAGTTACGTGATGGAAATGTGGTTCCGTGGCGAGAAGGACAAGAACGCCCGCGCGACGCTCTTCTCGGTCACCGACCGCATCTCGCTCAGTTTTGACGTTGACAACTCGCTTGTGCTGCAAGTCTATGACAAGGAGGAGAACACGTCGCTCGACACCAACGGTCTGCCGATTATCCTAACTGACGTCAACTACAACGACGGCAACTGGCACCACTTCGCCCTCAACGTCCATCGCGGCGTGGGCGCGGTGGCCTATGTGGACGGCGGGGCCGTCAAGACCATTCCCGAGCAGACCATTCCCGAGCCTTCGGGCGACTACATCTACATCGGCTCAATGCTCAAGCGCTCCTCGCCCTCGGCAACGCCTGCCGAGACCAACCGCTTCACCGGCGACATTGACGAAGTCCGCTTCTGGAATGTTGCCACCGATGGCACCTCGCTCATCGCCAACCGCTACAACCAGGTGGACACCGCGACTGTGGCGGGCCTGATCGCCTATTATCCGATGGAGCACGGCCGACTGGATGACAACAACAACATCGTCAAGGAGTTCAGCCTCGACAACGCGGCACCCGGTGAGCATCACATCACCACGCCAGCGGCTCTGGGAGACGGCGTCACGCAAGCCGCCACGGCTCCCGCGTTGCGCACCGCGCCGCTCAAGCAGAACCTCGACTTTGACTTTGTCGCCTCCAGCAACGAGATTTACATCAACCTCAACACGCTGCCGGCCAGAATGCAGGGCAACCTGCTCACGTTCACCGTCAAGAACGTGCGCGACATGCAGGACAACCTCTCCGAGACGATCACGTGGAGTGCCGAGGTGGACTACCGGACCCTGGTCTGGGCACAGTACGACGGCCTCGTGATCCACAAGGGACGACTGTTTGAATCGCGTGTCAGCACAACCCTGCGCAACAAGGGCCGCGCAAGCGAGAACTTCACCATCACCGGCCTGCCGTCGTGGGTGACCCTCAACACCCCCTCGGGTGTGCTCGGCATCAACGAGTCGACCGAGATTGAATTTGTCATCGGTACCAACGCGCCGCTCGGAAGACACGTCTTCTATGTCTATGCCGTCAACGATGACGATATCAGCACTCCGCTGCCCGTCAGCGTCTATGTCTGGGGCAACGAGCCGTCATGGAGCGTCAATCCCAGAGACTATGAGAGTTCGATGAATTTCGTCGGTCAGATCTATTTTGACGACAAAATCTGCAGCAACCCCAACACCATCATCGCGGCATTTGTCAGCGGCGAGTGCCTGGGCGTGGCTGAGCCGAAATTGGTATCCACGCGCGACGCCTACTTCGTGAACCTGACCGTCTACGGCTACGAGGACATCACCAAGAATGAGCCTATCGTCTTCCGCATCTATGATGCCGACCGCGGCGTGGTGCTCAGCGACGTGAAAGCCGTCATTGACGGAAAAACCTACAACGTCACCTACCACCCCAACGGCGTTATCGGCTCTTACGACAACCCGGTCAAGTGGGTGACCGGTGACCGGGTCGAGCAGTCTCTGGACCTCGCTACCGGCTGGAACTGGATCTCGCTCTACACCGAGCCCGAGAAAAAGGACCTCGAGAGCGTCTTCGGGCACTCACGCTCCTTTAACACCATCAAGAGCAAGGAGGGCTTCGCCATGAACAGCGGCACCGTCTGGCAGCAGAGCGGCCTTGAGAGTGTCGATGTGGGCAATCTCTACAAGGTGAAGGTGAAGATTGATTTGCGCCACGCCATCAACGGCACCGCCGTCAACCCCGCCACCATGCCGCAGACCATCCGTCCGGGTTGGAACTGGATTGGCCCGATCTCGATCTACAACCTCAGCCTGCAGGAGGCCTTCGCCGACCTGAACCCCACCCGCGGCGACATGGTCAAGAGCAAAGAGGCGGTCGCCTTCTACGACGGATACAAATGGGAAGGCGAACTCACGGCTCTCATCCCCGGCCAGGGCTACTACTACAGGTCGCTCAACACCGAGGACGTCACCTTCCATTATCCGGTTATCGACAGCCACAGCGAGATGCCTGTCGCTCCGCTCCGTGCCCCGCTGCGCTCGATCTTCAACCCGGTTGACCACCATCAGTTCAGCGACAACATGAACGTTGTGGCGCGCGTGATGGTCGACGGCGAGCAGGTCGACACCCTCACCGTGGCATCGTTCATACTGGGCGAGTGCCGCAGCGTCGGCCGCGCCACTCCCGATGGCTACTACATGCTCACCGTGCCGGGCAACGCCAACGAGAGCAGCCTCTCGGCGTCCTTCGCTACCGTTATCGACGGCAAGCAAATACCCATCGAGGAGAAACTCCCTTGGGGTAGCGACATCATTCACGGTGACCTCGACAATCCGATCCTCTTCCACGTGAAGACTACCGGTGTGAATGACATCGACGCCGACAGTGACGGCATCATCATCACGCCCACCCTGGTGCGCGATGTGGTGAACGTGCGCTCGGGCAGCCTGCTGAGTGTGGTGGCCGTCTATGCCGCCAGCGGTGCTTGCGTGGCGCGGCAGACCAATATCAACGACAACGTGACGTCGCTCAGCATCGGCGAGTTGCCTGCCGGCGTCTACTTTGTCGAGGCGATTGCCGCCGGCGGCAACCGCGTGGTCAAGCGCGTGGTCAAGCAATAGTAATTATAAATTAGCGTTCATGGTGGGCGGGCGTCGCCCCGTCCACCATCGACTATCAACTGACAGATGATAAACAAACTATTGAAACAGTGGCGCGCGTGGCGGCCTTGCCGCTGCACTGTGGCCGCCATGCTGCTGCTCGCGTCGTGGACGGCCGTCACCGCCGCCGACTATCAGGTGACCGTCGACGGCGTGGTCTACACCTGGGACACCGACCTCAACGGATACGTGGCATCCGCCTGGGACGAGGCGACACCCATCGTCGACCTGCGCATCCGCGCCATCGTCAACGACCTCGACGTGGTCGCCGTGGGTGACAACGCCTTCAACTTCTCGGCCAACTCCAGCCCCTACACCGAGAAGACCGTCATCGAGACGCTTGTCATCGAGGACGGCATCCAGACCATCGGCCGAAACGCGTTTATCGACTGCACCTACCTCAAGAGCACGATTATACCCGCCTCGGTGACAACCATCGGCGACGCGGCCTTCTTCCGCTGCTCGGCCATGAACACGCTGCTGCTCAGCGAGGGCCTGATGCGCATCGAGGACGAGGCGTTTGCCGAGTGCGCGTCGCTCACGTCGGTTGTGATACCGTCCAGCGTGCAACACATCGGAAGCGAGGCGTTCCTCTACTGCACGTCGGTGACCGACGTGTGGTTCCTGATGACGGAAACGGCGGCACTCGACGCGTTTGGCTGGTGGGACGGCGTGCTGCCGCATGGCGGCACGGAGTTCAACACGCCCACAGGCACCACCCTCCACGTGCCGCAAGGGATGCGGCAGGCCTACATCGACAGTCAGAAGTTCACGGCGTGGCTATCGGCTATCGACGAGGACGACAACGTCTATCCGCTGTGGTGGATTGTCAACTATGGCGTGGTGGGCAGGAGTTACACCGTCAGCGACGATCTGACGGCTGTCTATGCCGACCGGCAAGGCGCGCTCTACTGCAAGGACGACAACCGGTGGCTCACGCCCGACGTGGCGCGCGAGGGCGAGAGGAACTATATGGTCGAGACGGGCTTCTTGGCCGCGCGAGGCAACGTCTATGACCAGAGCAACTGGGTCGCTGTTGAAGGCCTCGTGTCGCCCGACGCGTTCAAGGGCTACAAGATTAATGGCGGCACGATTACCGGCGTGCTGCGCGACAAAATCAACCCTGTGATTGAGGTGAGCGAGGAGCCCGTCAAGGGTGCCGCGGCAACCTACGTGCCCAACACGTATATCCCCGCCTCGCTGATGAGCCGCACCCAGGTGGGCGCCAACGACGGCAAGACCTACGCCTTTGTGCGTCCCAAGCCGCAGGAGTACGCCAAATATGAGTGGACGATATACAGCGACAACAACGAGTTCTATGTGCCCGCGCCGGAGGCCGGTGTCAACGTCCATGCCATCAAGGGCGGCCTCAAGGCCGACATGACCTTGCTGGAAAACGCGACGGAGCCCTCGTTGCAGAGCGATGGCAACTATCCGTTTGACGCGATCACACGTCGCGCGGTGTCCTCGGGCAGTGCCGGCGCGCCGCGCGCATGGCGCGTCAGCGCCTACACTGAGGGCGGCCTGAGCGACAACTTCCTCGTCATGCCGCTCCACCTGCCCACGAGTCCCGTGACAGGTATCGACGAAGTCCGCGCCGTCGAGCCGTCGACTGTCACAACGCGCTACAACCTGCTCGGGCAGCCCGTTGGCAAAGACTACCGCGGCCTCGTCATCGAGAACGGCCGCCTGATTAGACGTTAGATGTTAGATTTTAGATGTTAGATTTTAGAGGAGTGGCCGGGAACCCACGAAGTGGGTGATAAGCTCCTAGGCGGGGGTGGAGCGAAGCGGAACCCCCGTGTAATAGAATTGAATCTCAAACAAAAAGCCCCGTAGGGGCGACAGAATTCCGTGAAAGTTTCTGCCGCCCCTACGGGGCTAATAATGTGCATTTGTCACGGGGGTTCCGCTTCGCTCCACCCCCGCCTATGGGCTGTCGCCCGCTCCGCGGGTTTGCGCTTCGCTGCTTTTTAACATAAATGTCCATTAATATTCATTAATCGTAGTCGCGGAGTTGATGTTTTGGATAAAAATTAATGGATATTTATGTTAAAAATTATCAGCGACTTTTTGCGTGGGTTCCCGGCTATCATTTAGCGGAGCATAGAGGCGGCGCGCATGGTGGCGTTGACGAGGGCGTCGACGTCGTCAACGGTGTTGTAGGGGGCAAACGAGGCGCGCACACAACCGTCGATGCCCAAGCGCGCCATTAACGGCTCGGCACAGTGGTGGCCGGTGCGCACGGCCACGCCTTGCTGGTCGAGTAGCACGCCGATGTCGTAACTGCTGGTGCCGTTGATGACAAACGACAGCACGGCGTCCTTGTCGGGCGCGGTGCCGAGAATGTGAAGGCCGGGCACGTGCTCCAGACCGGCGGTGGCGCGCGTGAGCAGCGCCTGCTCGGTGTCATGTATCTGTTCCCAACTCACGCTCTCAATCCAGTTGATGGCGGCCGGCAGCGCGACGATGTCGGCCACCGAGGGTGTGCCGGCCTCAAAACGCAGCGGCGCGTTCTGGTAGGTGGTGCGCTCCATCGTCACTTTGTCGACCATTTCGCCGCCGCCCTGATAGGGCGGCAACTTGTCGAGGTTCTTGCCGTAGAGCACGCCGGCACCCATCGGCCCGTACATCTTGTGGGCTGAGAAGGCGTAGAAGTCGCAGTCGATGGCTTGGACGTCGACACGGCGGTGGGCCACGGCCTGCGCGCCGTCAACGAGCACGGGCACGCCGTGGCTGTGGGCGATGGCGGTGATGCGCTCGACAGGGTTGACGGTGCCCAGCACGTTGCTCACGTGGGTGACAGCGACTAGGCGTGTGCTATCGTTGAAGAGACTGTCGAGGGCATCCATGTCGAGCGAGCCGTCGGGCAGCAGCGGCACTACGCGCAGGCGCACTCGGCAGCGGCTGTTGATGAGTTGCCAGGGCACGATGTTGCTGTGGTGCTCCATGGCGGTGACGATGACTTCATCGCCACCCTCAAATGATTGTCCGAGTGATGAGGCGACAAGGTTGATGGCCTCGGTGGTGCCGCGGGTGAAGACGATGTGCCGCGGCGAGGGCGCGTTGATAAAGGCGGCCACACGGCGGCGCGCGTCCTCGAGCAGCGTGGTCGCTTCCTGCGACAAAGAGTGCACGCCGCGGTGGACGTTGGCGTTGTGGTGGCGGTAGAAGTCGGCGATGGCGTTCACAACGGCCTCCGGCGTGAGGCTGGTGGCCGCGTTGTCGAGATAGACGAGGCGGTGGCTGTTCACTTGCCGTTGCAGTATCGGGAATTGGTCAGTCATTCAAGTTTCTGATATAAATAATTTTAAACACGAATTACCATGAATTATCCATGAATTTAACCTCTCGTCTATTTACGTCTATTTTTATCTTTATATCTCCCGTGAATTAACGTGAATTCCCGTGATTACTATATATTTCAAAATTGGCATTATTCCCTGATTTTCATAATAATAATATTTCACGAAAGTTCACGGAAATTCACGGGATGCAATATTTTACGAGAAAGATTTTACGGATTTTTCGTGAGAATAATAGACGGAAAATAGACGGAAATAGACGAGAGGAGTTAGTCGATAGTTGATAGTCGTTAGCCGATAGGCGGGCGGGGGGATTGGATGTGGCAGTTGGCGCACGAGGCGAGTTGCCCGGCAAAGCGCTTGTCGACGAGGTGGCGCAGGCGGTCGCGCAGCACGTCGAGGCGCACGGCGTCGATAACGTCTGCCATAAAGGCTTGCATGAGCATGGTGCGGGCGGTGTCGCGCGGGATGCCACGCGACTGCATGTAGAACAGGGCGTCGTCGTCCAGTTGGCCGATGGTCGTGCCGTGGCTGCAGCGGACGTCGTCGGTGTAGATCTCCAGTTGAGGCTTGGTGTGCATTCGGGCAGTTGCGGCGGCGAGCAGGTTGCGGTTGCCTTGGTATGCCTCCACTCGCGGGCAGCCCTCGTCCACGCGGATGCGTCCCTCAAAGCCGCCGACGGCCTTGTCGTCGAGGACGTATTTATACATCTCGTTGCTGTCGCAGCGCGGCGCGTGGTGGCGGATTAGGGTGCGGTTGTCAACGGTCTGCGAGCCGTCGGCAATCGCCATTCCCAGCAGGTGTGTCTCCGTGCCGGGGTCATTGGCGTCCACGGTGATTTCGTTGCGCGTGGTGCCTCCGCTCAGGGTGATGGTGTCCACGAGCACGTTGGAGTTGTCGCTCTGGCTGACAAAACTGGCGTTGACGCGGCGTGTGGCCGCTGTGGCCTCCTCCAGGTCATAAACGTCGATTGTGGCGCCACTGGCGGCAAACACCTCCGTGACCTGCAGCGACAGCATCGGCACGCCGTCGCGCTGGGTGTGGTCGCAGAGAAGGAGCTTGACGTTGGCTCCGCTATCGGCCACGACGAGCAGGCGCCTGACGGCCATCATAGGCGCGGTGGCGTTGAGGATGTTAACGATTTGTATCGGTTTGGGGCAGGTGACGCCCTCGTGGACGTGGATCAGCAGGCCGTCCTGAGCAAGCAGTGTGTTCAGGGCGACAACAGGTTGGCTGATGTCGGCCGCCTGGCCCAAGTATTGCTCAAGCAGTTCGGGGCACCGCTGGCCGGCTTGCCGCAGTGTCATCACGTCAACGCCCGGCATAGGCCGCAGGGCGGTGGCGGTGGGGCGCGGCACATCGCCGGCGACACACCACAGGGCGGTGCTCAGGTTAGGCACATCGCAGTGGAAACTCTCGGCCAGCCGCGGGTCGATGTTCAGGCGGCTGACGTTGAGGCCGTAGTCCGTCGCGAACATCTCCGGCAAGTCGATGGCCTCGTGGTCGTCGCTGCCGCGCGGCGGCAGGGGAGTGCCGGCGACCACCTGCAGGGCGCGCTCGCGCAGGGCGTTGAGTGCCGCCGGGGCGTCGCGGTGGAATGCCTCGCGATGTTCGTTATATAGGTCAATATATTGTTGCATTGAATGGTTCGTGTCTATTTCCGTGCTTAGAACTCTAAGAATTCTAAGAACTCTAAGAATTTTGAACACTAAACTCAAAAATTTAACACTCGTCTTTTATCCAGTCGTAGCCGCGTCGCTCCAGTTCGAGGGCGAGTTCGGGACCGGCGGTCTTGATGATGCGTCCCTTGTAGAGGATGTGCACCACGTCGGGCTTGATGTAGTCGAGCAGCCGCTGATAGTGGGTGATGACGATGGTGGCGTTGGAGGCCGAGCGCAGGCGGTTGACGCCGCCGGCCACGATGCGCAGCGCGTCGATGTCGAGGCCGCTGTCGGTCTCGTCAAGGATGCTCAGTCGCGGCTCGAGCATCGCCATCTGGAAGATTTCGTTACGCTTTTTCTCGCCGCCGCTGAAACCCTCGTTGACGCTGCGATTGGCGAGTTTGGCGTCAAGTTCGACCACCTCGCGCTTGGCGCGCATGAGTTTGAGAAATTCGGCCGCCGAGAGCGGTTCGAGCCCCTGATAGGCGCGCTTGGCGTTGACGGCAGCGCGCATGAAGTTGACCATCGACACACCCGGAATTTCGACCGGATACTGGAAACTGAGGAAGAGACCCTCATGGGCACGCTCCTCGGGCGAGAGGGCGAGCAGGTCTTTGCCGTTAAAGGTGACGGTGCCGCCGGTGACACTGTAGGCCGGGTTGCCGGTGAGCACGGCGCTGAGGGTGCTCTTGCCGCTGCCGTTGGGGCCCATGATGGCGTGCACCTCGCCCGCATGCACGTCGAGGTTGATGCCGCGCAGGATTTCTTTGCCGTCGATGGCGGCGTGGAGGTCGTGTATCTGTAACATAAAATTAATATCTTTTCAAATCAAGAGTGCAAAGTTACAAAAAATATTGTGGGCAGGGGTGCGTTATAATAAAAAAGTGGGATATTTTTACAAGACTTCGTCTTGCAATACACGACCTTTATCAGAAACTTGAGTAAAAAATAATATTATGAGAATGAAACAATTCCTGTTGATGATTGCCGCCGGCGGCGCGTTGCTGCTGGGCGGTTGCACCGGTGCCGGTACGGGCGACGGTGCCGACGACGCGGCCACCGAGGCCGCGGCGATGCTCACGGCCGCGACCGTGGAGCGCGTGAAGGTTGACGTGCCGTGCGCGTTGCCTGCCGGCTGCGACGGCTTGCAGCGCGATGTGCTCGACAAACTGGTGCCCGTGGCCAAGGATGGCCCGCTGGCGGCTGCCGACAGCGTGTGCTCTAACGCGGCTGACATCGTGGCGGTGATTGAGCATGTCGCCGACGGACTGCCCGAGGTGCCGCATGTGACGCGCTACCGTCAGCGCGTGGCGACGGTTAAGGTGCCCCTCGCTGGTGCCGATAGCGTCAGCGCCGAGATGCTCGTTGACCTCGACTGGCCCGACGCCACGGTCGACCCCGGTCGCCATATCCGCCATTGCCTCAACGACCTCGTGTTTGAGGCGTTGAACGGTCAGTTCCCGCAGCCCAAAGACAAAGACGCGACGGCCGTGAAGCAGTATCTGCAGGCGCTTGACGATCCCGCCGAGATGATGCGCCATTATGCCGGTCGCTATAGTCGCGCCTATCAGTCGCTGATTGAGGCCGGCGAGGCCCAGACGCCGAACTTTGCGCAGCGCGTGAGCCTGCTTGCCCGCCCCAACGTGATTGCCCGGGTGCGCGCTCTCAGTGACGACTGGGTGACCTACTACCTGGCTGTTGTCGATTGTCAGGGCCGGCCTTCCTACGGGTTTGTGACATTGAACCGTCTGACGGGCGTGCCGATGCAAGCCGCCGACATCGTTGGCAAGGAGCGGGTGGCGGCGTTGGACGCCGCTGTGGTTGCCGCGCTCGACGCCGCCGCCGCGCGGCAGGGTGTTGCCGCCGACAAGTTGCCGTATGCGCTCGCCGTGACGCCCGAGGGTCTAGTCGCGAGTCGTGCCGGCGTGGTGGTTTTTATGTAGAGGCACTGTCCTCCCCCTAACCCTTTCCTGAAGGAGGGAGAGATGTATAGCGTTTGAGCAGTTTTCAACTCTGAAACTTGCTCAAACGCGATTTTTTTTACCCCGTTTAAGCAGATTTCAACTCTGAAACTTGCTCAAACGCGATTTTTTTTATCCCATTTGAGCAGTTTTCAACTCCGAAACTTGCTCAAACGACAGAAAAGTGCTACCTTTGTGTCGCGATAAAGTGATATTAATTGTAAAGTTATGGGACAGCAACTGATTGGGCGCGAGCGCGAACTGCGTTTGTTGCAAGAATATCTGGACTCTGAGCGTGCCGAGTTTATCGCGGTGTATGGCCGTCGACGTGTCGGCAAGACCTTTCTGGTGAAACGGGCACTTGGCGACAGGGCGTGCTTTTACCTGACCGGAATGGAGAATGCCGACTTGCATGACCAACTTGCCAACTTCTTTTTCACACTTCGCCGAGTGTTCCCCGAGGCAAAGGCTCCGCAGTCTTGGTTAGAGGCGTTTGATGAGTTGCAGACTTATCTGGAGCGGCTTGGCGACTGTGAGAAAATCATTTTTATCGACGAACTGCCGTGGTTGGACACAGTGCGATCCAAATTTGTCGGGGCTTTGGAGCGTTTCTGGAACGGTTGGGCCGATGGCCGCGGTGATGTGAAATTGGTGGTGTGCGGCTCATCAACCTCGTGGATGATTGATAACATCATCAATAATCGTGGCGGCCTGCACAATCGTCGCACCCATCAACTATACGTGGCTCCGTTCACTTTGGCCGAAACGGCAGCATATTTTTCGGCCTACGGTTTCAGTTACCGCGAGCGTGAGATTGCCGAGTGCTATATGGTGATGGGGGGAGTGGCATACTATTATTCGCTGATGGATGCGCGCCAAAGTGTGTCGCAAAATATCGACAGGTTGTTTTTCTCGCCCGATGGTGAACTGCTGGGCGAGTTTGATAACCTCTACCGGTCGCTATTCAAAAGAGCCGGTGACCACATTGCCGTGGTGACGGCATTGTCCACACGCAATAAAGGGTTGACGCGCAAGCAAATCGTGGAGTTGACAAAACTGAACAACAACAGCAAGTTGACGATGACGCTTGCCGAGTTGGAGAAATGCGGTTTTGTTCGCAGTTATCTGCCGTTTGACGGCTCGAAGCGTGGAGTGTTGTACCAACTGGTTGACGCTTATAGCCTCTTTCATTTTAATATTGTAACGAGCAACCGATATCATGACCCGGCTTATTGGACCAACTCGTTGCGCAGTGCCCGTTATAACGCCTGGAGTGGATATGCGTTCGAGATATTGTGTCTCAATCATTTGTCACAGATAAAACGTGCGCTGGGCATCGCCGGCGTGCAGAGCCGTGCGTGTTGCTGGTCGGTGGTGGGCTCAGATGGTGACGTCGGTGCCCAAATTGACCTGCTTATTGACCGTGCCGACCAGACGGTGAATGTGTGTGAGATGAAGTGGAGCGTTGGCGAGTATGAGATTACAAAGGCGGTTGACGAGAATGTCAACAAGAAGTTGGAGGTGTTCCTGTCTCGTACGGGTACGCGCAAGTCGCCGGTGTTGACGTTTGTAACGTCGTTTGGAGTGAAACGCAATATGTATAGCGGCACTGTGCAGGCCCAGGTGACGTTGCATGATTTGATGCAGCCCTAAGGTTTGGTAGTGTTAAAGTTTACTAATATTTGCTAAATATTACTAAATCGACTGGTATTACATTAATAAAAGCAGTAACTTTGCGCTGCATTCGTGAGAGGGGGCAACTGCTTCCTCCTTTTTATTGTATCATTGAGCATACATTAAAAGGCAAAGCGACTTTTTAGAATTAGATATGTTTCTATAGTAGATAAATTGATGGTTGTGAGAAATGTAGGGGCCTACAAGTAACCACTTGTTATCAACATGACTATCAATCACGTTTACATCAGAAACTTGAGTTAATTGTAATATTTAGGTAGAGAATGGCTAACGGTCTTGACAGAGAGGCATTGGAGAGCGCGGCGCGCGAGGCCGCCGCGGCGCACGAACTGTTTGTGGTGGCGGTGAACTATCTGCCCGATGATGTGGTGGAGGTGCTCATCGACGGTATGGACGGTGTGACGATAGACGACTGTGAGGCGGTGACAGACGCCGTACTCGCCGCCGTTGACCGCGACAAGTATGACTTCGAACTCACTGTGGCAGGCTACGGCATCAGTGAGCCTTTTGTCTTGCCGCAGCACTATGAGAAAAACCTTGGCGGTGAGGTGGAAACATTGACAGCCGACGGACGCAAGTTGCGCGGGGTGCTCATCGACGCCGACCAGACCGGTTTCACCATCGAGACCACCGTCAAGGTCAAGCGCGAGGGCATGAAACGCCCCGTAGCCGAGCAGGTCGAGCAGCGCCTCGACTATGCCGCGGTGAAGTACACTAAGAATATAATAAACTTTTGATATACAGGCTTTACAATGGCAAAAAAGAGAGAAGAGGCCGTCAACATGATGGCCAATTTCAAGGAGTTCAAGGAACTGAAGAACATCGACAAGACGACGTTGATCAGCGTGCTGGAGGAGTCGTTTCGCAGCGTGCTGGCCAAGATGTTTGGCAGTGACGACAACTTCGACGTGATTGTGAACCCCGACAAGGGCGACTGCGAGATTTACCAGAACTTGGAGGTTGTTGAGGACGGCGCCGTGGAGAACGACAGCCGTCAGATCGCGTTGAGCGAGGCACAGGCCGACAACGACCCCGACTGTGAGGTTGGCGAGGAGCACACCCGCCGCATCGACTTCGCCAAGTTCGGCCGCCGCGCAATCCTCAACCTGCGTCAGACGCTCTCCAGCAAAATCCTCGACCTGCAGAAGGACGCAATCTACACCAAGTTCAAGAGCATCGAGGGCGAACTCGTCATTGGTGAGGTGTACCAGGTGTGGAAGAAGGAGGTGCTGCTGCTCGACAGCGAGGGCAACGAACTGTTGTTGCCCAAGGACCAGCAAATCAGCACCGACATCTACCGCAAGGGCGACATGATTCGCGCTGTGGTCCACACTGTCGACAACAAGAACAACAACCCCAAGATTATCGTGTCGCGCACCAGCGAGGCCTTCCTGCGCCGCCTGTTTGAGGCCGAGGTGCCCGAGATTCACGACGGCTTGATTGAAATTAAGGCCATCGCCCGCGTGCCGGGCGAGCGCGCCAAGATCGCCGTCGAGAGTTACGACGACCGCATCGACCCGGTGGGTGCCTGTGTGGGCGTCAAGGGTGGGCGCATCCACGGCATCGTGCGCGAGTTGCGCAACGAGAACATCGACGTCATCAACTACTCCGACAACCCGCAACTGATGATACAGCGCGCGTTGAGCCCCGCCCGCATCTCGTCGATACGCATCGCCGACGATCCCGACGATCCCAAGGCAGAGGTGTTTCTCAAGCCTGACCAGGTGTCGTTGGCCATCGGCAAGGGCGGCTTGAACATCAAGTTGGCCTCGATTCTCACCGGCTATCACATCGACGTCTATCGCGACAACGATGCCGAGGAGATTGACGATATCTATTTGGACGAGTTCCGCGACGAGATCGACGAGTGGGTGATCGACGCCCTGAAGGGACTGGGTTGCAACACCGCGCGTGACGTGCTCCGCCTGCCCAAGGCCGACATCATGGAGCGTGCCGACCTCGAGGAATCGACTGTCGACTACGTCTTTGACGTGTTGAACGCCGAGTTTGACTACGACGAGCCCCAAGAGGCCGACGAGCAGCAGCCCGCCGAGTAGCGTTTAAAATTACGATTATTAACAACCGGTAACGACAAAACAAAGAAGGATATATGCCAATAAAACTCAGCAAAGCGATCAAGGAATTGAACGTGGGCGCGATGACAATCCAAGACTTCTTGCGCAACAAGGGCATCGAGATTGATGTGACCAATGTGAACGCAAGGATTGCCGACGACGTCTACGAACTGCTCCTGCGCGAATACAAGCAGGACAGTGCCCAAAAGCAGAAGTCGAAGACGTTGACCGAAGACCGTCAGCGCCCCAAGCGTGGCGGTGAACGCAGTCACGAGATTGAAACGGTCGTGCCGGGTCAGAAGCCCAAGATTTTGGGTAAGATAGACTTGAGCCGTCCCGGCACGTATGTGACCGAGGACGCTCAGTCCGCCTCCCAACCTGTGGAGGCGGAAAAGCCCGTGGAGGCTGAGAAGCCCGCGCAGGCGCCGCAACCCGTGGAGGCTCCCAAGGCCGTCGAGCCTGAAAAGCCCGCCGAGCCCGTGAAACCGGCCGAACCGGTGAAGCCCGTTGAGCCGGAAAAGCCCGTTGAACCGGAAAAGCCCGCCGAGCCCGTGAAACCGACCAAGCCGGCCGAGCCTGCCAAGCCGCAAAAGCCCGTGGAGCAGCCCAAGCCTGCCGAGCCGCAGAAACCGGCACAGCCCGCCAAGCCCGTCGAGACAGCGAAACCTGCAACCCCGCCGGCCTCCGAAGTCAAGGCCGATGCTGCGTCGCAGCCCGCTGTCGCCGAGCCTGTCGCTCCCACCGAACCCGAGGTGTTCAGGTTGCCGACGCAGCCCGCCGGACCCAAGTTTAACATCGTGGGCAAGATTGACTTGAGCGCAATCAACTCCACGACGCGCCCCAAGGCCAAGAGCAAGGAGGAGCGTCGCCGCGAGCGCGCCGAGGGCGGACGCCGCAAGCGGCAGCGCATCGGCAAGGAGAAGGTCAACATCGAGCAGGCGGCCGCCGAGGTCAAGCGCGACAAACCGCGTGGCGGCGGTGGCGGCAACAACGGTGGCTCCGGCAAGTCGCAGGAGCAGGCCTCGCGCGCCGCAAGCGGCCAGAGCAAGCGCAAGGAGAAGAAGAGCAAGCGGCCGTTGAAGCCCGAGGTGAGCGATGAGGACGTGCAGCGCCAGGTGAAAGAGACGCTCGCGCGCCTCACCACCCGCACCACCAAGAAGGGAGTCAAATACCGCAAGGAGAAACGTGAGGCTGTCCGCGAGGCGGCCCACGAGGAGGCAATCGCCGCAATGGCCGAGAGCAAGGTGCTCAAACTCACCGAGTTTGTGACCGCCAACGACCTCGCCGCCATGATGGACGTGCCCATCAACAAGATTATCGCCACGTGTCTCTCGCTGGGAATGATGGTGAGCATCAACCAGCGCCTGGACGCCGACACAATCAATATCCTGGCCGAGGAGTTCGGCTTTAAGACCGAGTATCAGAGTGCCGACGTGCACGAGGCCATCAGCGACGAGGAAGACGATCCCGAGGACCTGGTGGAGCGCCCGCCGGTGGTGACCGTCATGGGTCACGTGGACCACGGCAAGACGTCGCTGCTCGACTATATCCGCAAGAGCAACGTGATTGCCGGCGAGGCCGGTGGTATCACCCAGCACATCGGTGCCTACAACGTGAAACTGCCCAACGGCCGCCGCATCACCTTCCTCGACACGCCGGGTCACGAGGCCTTCACCGCCATGCGTGCCCGCGGAGCCAAGGTGACCGATATCGTTATTGTGATTGTGGCAGCCGACGACAGCGTGATGCCGCAGACCATCGAGGCCCTCAACCACGCCTCGGCAGCCGGCGTGCCCATCGTGTTTGCCATCAACAAAATCGACAAGCCGGGCGCCAACCCCGATAAAATCAAGGAGGAACTCTCGGCGCTCAACTATCTTGTTGAGGAGTGGGGCGGCAAGTATCAGAGCCAAGACATCAGCGCCAAGAAAGGCATCGGCGTGCAGGAACTGATGGAGAAAGTGCTGCTGGAGGCCGACCTGCTGGAGTTGAAGGCCAACCCCAACCGCAAGGCCGTCGGCTCGGTAATCGAGTCGTCGCTCGACCGCGGCCGCGGCTATGTGGCCACGGTGCTCATCGAGAACGGCACGCTGCACGTGGGCGACATCGTGCTCGCCGGCATGTACTACGGCAAGGTGAAGGCGATGTTCAACGAGCGCAACCAGCGCATCAAGGAGGCCGGACCGGCCACACCGGTGCTCATCCTCGGCTTGAACGGCGCACCCACTGCCGGCGACAAAATCAACGTGCTCGACACCGACCAGGAGGCTCGCCAGATTGCCAACCGCCGCGAGCAACTGATGCGCGAGCAGGCCGGCCGCACCCAGAAGCGACCGGGACTCGAGGACATCGCGCGACTGCGCGCGCTGGGCGAGTTCCACGAACTCAACCTGATTGTCAAGGGCGACGTGGACGGCTCGATCGAGGCATTGAGCGACTCGCTCATCAAATTGTCGACGCCCGAGGTGCAGGTCAACGTCATCCACAAGGCCGTGGGCGCAATCACCGAGAGCGACGTCACGCTGGCCGCCGCGAGCAACGCGTCGATTATCGGCTTCCAGGTGCGTCCGTCGGGCGCCGCCAAGCGTCTGGCCGAGCAGGAGGGCGTCGATATCCGCATCTATAGCATCATCTACGACGCCATCGAGGAGGTCAAGAGCGCTATGGAGGGTATGCTCTCGCCCGAAATCAAGGAGGAGGTGAGCGGCACCGCCGAGGTCAAGGAAGTGTTCCACATCAGCAAGGTGGGCACGATTGCCGGCGCCATAGTGCGTGAGGGCAAGATGAAGCGTACCAACAAGGTGCGCGTCATTCGCGACGGTATCGTGATCTATAGCGGCAACTTGGCGTCGTTGAAGCGCTTCAAGGACGACGTGAAGGAGGTCGCCACAGGCTTTGAGTGCGGCTTGAGCGTTCAGAGTTACAATGACCTGCAGGTGGGCGACCTGATTGAGGGCTTTGAGGAAATCGAAATCCAGAAGTCTCTCTGACACCCTCCTTTTTAATTAAAGTTTCTAAAGTAACAATTTGCTGGTATCAGATTTTGAACTACCACAACCCGCTTGAGCGGGTTGCACAAACCTCGCCAGAGGTTTTACAAAACCCCCAGGTTGGAGCGAAGCGACTACCTGTGGGCATGAAGCAAGATAATAGATGTCGCGACCTCGAAGAGGTTGCACCATCTCGCGAGAGAGTGCAACCTCTTCGAGGTAGCATAGAAATATTCTGCTCCTCACCCCCAGGTAGCCACTTGGCGGTGTCAACCTGGGGTTTATGTAAAACCCACTTCGTGGGTTCGTGTAACCCACTATCGTGGGTTTGTACGACTGAGAATTTTATTTAATTTACTAACGGAGGACGAGGCTTGCCTCGTCCTTGCAGCGTTGTAAATCATCGATTAAACTACTTTGGAAACTTGGATTACGGATTATACGATAAGTTTTACGAAATTTTACGAGAGCCTTAATTAATGAGTCTCCTGCAAAAAAGTATTACATCTATCGCAACAAAATTTTTGAACATGAATTTCCATAAATTATCCATTAATTATTCATAAATTATTAATTTTAATTGTAATATTTAGAATAAAAATCCATGGATAATTCATGGTAATTCGTGTTTAAAATTAATCAGCGACTTTTTGCAGTGGGCTCAATATTTATCTCTCGAGAATTCTCGAAAATTTCCGAAAAAATATTGTATCTCGTAAATTTTCGTAAATCTACGTAAATTTACGTAAATTTAATTTGGGTTATAATATTCTGTGAATAAAATACTTACGACAATTTACGCAAATTTCGAGAAAATATTTTTCGATAATTTTCGGAAATTTTCGTGAGAATTTTCAAGGTTGCGGATTTTAGGGTAAATTAAATGTTGACGATAAAATCAAGAAAATAAGATATTTACGATAATTTACGAAAATTTACGAGAGATTCTTTTTCGGGATTTTTCGGAGATTTTCGTGAGGATATTAAGGCTACGAATTTTTGCGTGAACTAAATTTTGTGTTAAAATTTGCATAAATATCGAGAAAACTTACATACTATAAGGTTTTAGTGGGAAAAATATTACAATTTGTTAGATTTTCAAGGAAAATTGCTTGTTGTTTCGGAAAATAGTATTACTTTTGCCACCGGTTTTAGTCAAAATGCCAACGCGACTATCCAGTCCCCCGCCACCTCCTGAAGGAGAGGGAGACTGAAACTCGACGACTATCGACTATCGACTTTTTTTAGGTTTACAATACATAATCGAAATTAGGATGAAAAGATTGTTAACAGTAATGGTTGCGGCCATTGTCATTGTCGCCACCGCGCTTGCCGACATGCCCGAGAAGATGTCGGCCGGCACTCAGATTCTTCTGAGCCAGCGCAGTGAGAACGGCGGCCGGACCAAGGTGAGACAGAAACTCACTTATGAGCAAGCCACCGACGCTTTGCCCTTTGTTGACGAGCAAGTCGTCAAGCGGGCGATTGGCAAGGTGATGATTGCCGACGTCGAGCAGTATAACGGCGTCGAGATGATCTCGGCCTTTGTGCGCGTGAGCAACGGCGCGTTCGGCCCTGTAGAGGCGTTGGGCGGCGTGATGCAGTCCAACTTCGGCAACGGACTGGCGGCGATGCTGCTGCCGGTGGACAAGATTGGCCAGATTTCGGACCTCTTCAATGTGACCTATATTGAGGTCGCCGAGGTGCTCGAGACGGTCAACGACCGCCAGCGCAGTGTCACCCAGGCCATTGACGCGATGACCAATAGTGATGCCGCCAAGGCCTTGGGTCTCAGTTCAAAGTACACCGGCAAGGGTGTCATTCTGGGCGTGATCGACAGCGGTATCGACTTCCAGCACATCGCTTTCAAGGACGCCGCCGGCAACTCGCGCATCGTGCGAGCCTACACGCTCAGCGGCAGCAACAGCACAGCGCTGACGACCTACTCGACGGCGAGCGCCATCAGCGGCCTGACCTACGACACCAATGACGGCGACCACGGCACACACACCAGTTCGACCGCCGGCGGCTCGAGTGTTATCGTCAACGGCACCACCGTCACCGTCACCGACGACCACGAGAACGCCACCTATGGCGGTATGGCCCCCGAGGCCGACCTCGTCATCGCAGGATTGAGTTCCCTCTACACCACATCAATCGGTACGGCCATACAGAACATCTGCAACTATGCCGACCAGGTGGGCAAGCCGTGTGTGATCAGTTTGAGCCTTGGCTCGCAGGTGGGTCCTCACGACGGCACCGGCACCATCGCAAGCATCGTCGACCAGTATGCCGGCGACAACCACATCATCGTTTACGCCGCCAGCAACGACGGCATGCGCGCCCAGTCGTTTGTCGACGCCGGAATGTCCAGCGGCGGCGGTATGTACGCCAGCGGCACCTCCACCTCGAGCAAACCGATGCTGGTGAACGTGCAGCGCTGCTTCAGCAATGCCGACGGCAACGTGGAGATGCTCTATCCCACCATCACGGCATATGCCCGCACGGCCAACGTCCCGACCTCGTTGAAGTTCCATGTGGTGAACGTGAGCACCGGAGCCGTGGTCTATTCATCGAGCGCCTATACCTCCAGCACCACTATCACCGTGACCGGCACCACAGGCTTGGCCACTTACTTCAGGTCAAGCACGAGTTATTACAACCAGTACGGTGACGCGGGCAAAATCCGCATCACGCGCACCCAGGACAGCAACGGCAAGTACTACTGGCAGGTGTATTGCCCAATCATGATCTCGACCAGTTATAGCGACAGCAACAGTGACGGCGTGTATGAGGGAGCCTACGCCTTCTGCGTGTCGGTATATCCCACAAGCACGACGGCAAGCACGACTATAGACATGTGGGAGAACTCCTATTGCTGGTTCGGCAACGACCTGAACCTGAACAGCACCTATTCGGGCAGTTACAACTATTGCGCCGGCAATGACGAGTGCTCGGTGAGCGACAACGCGTGCTACGACAAGGTCATCTCGGTGGGTGCCTACGTGACCCGCAACTCGGTGACCAACTACGCCGGCACGGTGACAGATGCCAGCGGCGAGTATCCCAACATCGGCGACCACGCCTATTTCTCGAGTTGGCAGACGGCCGGTTACGGCCCGCTGGGCACCGCGCTGCCGCACATCAACGCGCCCGGAGCGCGCATCATCGCGGCCGTGAACCACTATCATACCTCGAGCGTGGACGACTACAGTTACTACGGCGACGACTATAGCGGCGACCTGATTGTGAATAGCAGCAGCAATCCTTACGCGGCAATGGAGGGCACGTCGATGGCGACACCCTGCGTGAGCGGTATCATCGCGCAGTGGCTGCAGGCCTGTGTCGAGAAGGGTGTCACACCGTCGCCAGACTATATCAAGGAGGTGATGGAGAACACGTGGGACACCGACCAGTGGACCAACGGTGCCGGACACGGCGCCAAGACGTTCGGCACCCATGGCAAGATCAACGCCATCAAGGGCATCCAGTATATCCTGGGTGTGACCGGCGGCCCGATACTCACGGCGTCGGAAACCGACCGCGTGTTCAGCGACACGTTTGTGGGCGAGACGGCGACCAAGTATATCACCGTGACCGGCTCCAACCTTGAGGCCGGCGTGACGCTCTCCCTCAACGACCCGGCGGGCGTGTTCGCCCTCAGCGCCAACTCCATCAGCATGGACGACGCTGAGGCCGGCGAGGACATCGCCGTCACATTCACGCCGCTCGCCGCCACCGCCTATAGCGCCACGCTCACCATCAGCAGCGACGGCGCCGACGATGTCGTGGTCGCCCTGAGCGGCAGCGGCAAGGCAGTCGTCCCCACTCTGGAGGCCAACAAGGTGTTCATGCACTTCACCCGCATCGTGGCCGGCACCGTCGACCACAAGCGGTTCGCCGTCAGCGGTCACTACCTCACCGGCGACGTGACGCTCACCACAAGCGGCGAGAACTTCAGCGTGGAGCCCACCACCATCAGCGCAGCCGATGCCATGGCAGGCGACGTGGAGATCCTCGTGACCTATTATCCGGCGGCAACCGGCAGCCACAACGACAACATCGTCATCACCAGTCCGGGCGCCCAGAGCGTCACAATCCCCTTGAGCGGTCAGGCGAGTTACTATCCGCCCACAATGCAGCCCGTTGACGAGTACAGCATCAACAACACCCACTTCACGGCCGTGTGGACCGACCCCACGCCGCGCGACGACGTGGCCAGTTACACGCTCTATGTGGCCACCCACGAGGACATGCCCCGCACGGGCCTGCTCTACAGCGGCAACTACAGCGCCTATAGCAAGGTGGGTAGCGGCAACAGTTACACCGACATCGCCTCGAGTTTGAGCAACTACACCGATATGACCGGTTGGACCGGCACCAGCCGCGTGTGCAGTTACAGCGGATACCTGCAACTGGGATACTACGGCAGCAGCAGCAGCCGCCGCTACACCGGTGCCATCACCAGCCCGAGTTACGACCTGAGCGGCTACAACAACGATGGCAAGATCACCGTTGTGGTGACAACGCGCGTCTCGCCAAGCCGCAATACCGGCAGCACCACGCTGCGCATCACCACCACCGCCGCAAGCGGCAGCTCGCAGAACACCGACTTGTCGATTACCAACAGCAAGACGACCTATACCCAGGTGATCAGCGGCCTGGGCGACGCCACCACGGTGAAGTTCGCCTCGACCAGCACGAGTTACCCGATCGCTCTATATGACATCCACATCTATGCCGGCGAGACCGACGCCAACGGCAACGCCACCGGCACCTCGAGCGCCGCGCCGCGTCGACGTGTGATCGCCGAGAGCGGCGACGCCACCGCGCGCACCATCACCGGCATCCCCGGCACGCAGCGCGAGTACACCGTCGAGGGCCTCACCGAGAACGGCACGTTTGACTATTGGGTAACCGCAAACTATGTTGACGGCTCGACGGCACGCACCTCCAACGTGGAGGTCGTCACCCTCGCCGACCCCATCACCAGCAACCCCACGCCGGTGATGCTCGCCGCCGCCGACGAGTTCATCGACGAGACCTCGTTCCGCGCCGAGTGGACCGACAACACCGCCTCCTCCCTCGTGAAGAGTTACACCCTGTGGGTGAACAAGAAACTCGAGAAACTCGCCGCCAGCCTGCTCGAGGCTGTCGACATGAGCGAGTGGGAGCCCGTTGTGGACGAGGATGACCATATCACCTCGATCGATGTGCCCACCTACTTCGGCGACGGATGGACCGGCAGCGGCGTGTTTGCCTACTACGGCAGCGCGCTCGTCAACGGCAACATCAAGACGCCAACCTATAGCGGACTGAGCGCCTACGGCAACAAGATCACGCTGCACGCCCGCGCCGCCAGTTACTACCCCAGCAACTACGGTCAGGCAAAGTTCACCCTCACCACGAGCGCCGGCAGCAAGACCATCACGCTGAGCACCGACACCTACGACAACGCCGACGACTATCCCGAGTACGCCTGGGTGCTTGACTGCGCCGACGAGGACTACGTCAACATCACCGTCAACACCAACATTGCCGAGTTTGTCGAGTTCCAGATTTATGCCGGCGATCTCACGGCCAACGGCCTGCGCGCACCGCGCCGCCGCGCCGCCGTCGAGGAGGGTGACGCCACCACGCGCACCATCACCGGCATCGAACAGAAGAGTTTCGACCTCACCGAGTTGGAGAGTTGCGGCACGTTTGACTACAAGGTGCGCGCCGTCTATACCGACGGCACCCTCTCGGCATGGAGCAACACCCGGACCGTCACCCTGCTCGAGCCCGCCAAGACGCTGGCCGAGATTGTGGCCGAGGACAACATCGAGCACAAGTATCGCGTCAGTGCCGACGACCTGACGGCCGTCTTCCTGAGCGATGACGGACGCACGCTCTACTGCAAGGACGACAACGGATACGCCGTGACGCAACTGCGCGGCGCCGGCGACGATGTCGACTACGTGCTCGAGAAAACCGACCTGATGGACGACAAGGGAGCCTACGACGAGAGCAACTGGGTCGCCCTCACCATCGCCAACGGCGTCGAGGGCGAGTTCCCCGTCTCGCTGCTCAACCACAAGATTAGCGGCGTGCGAGGTGTGGTGACCGACCTGACCAACCCCACCATCGTGCTCGACGAGGGTGTGATGCCCACGGCCGACGACGGCGACATCTACCTGATGAACACGTTCATCATCCCGTCGTTTGGCGACCGCGAACAGACCAGTGCCTCCGGCGTCACCTACTCGTTTGTCAACCCCAAGCCGATGGAGGTCGCCACGGTGACCTGGGCGCTGTGGGACGCCACCGCCAACTGCTTCGTCACGCCGCCCAGTGTGGGCTCGGTCAACCAGGCCGGCCTCACGGGCGAGATTGCGGTGGACTTCAGCGAGTACATCGGCCAGGTGCCGACCCTCAACGACGGCGGCATCTACAGTTTCACCGCCATCACCAAGTATAACGCCGGCAATACCCATGCCTCCAAGCGCCGCGCGGCGGGCGGCGGACTGACGGTGTTCCCGCTTGACGGCCTGACGGAGATCGGCAGCATCGACGGTAGCGTGGTCACCGATGTGCGCGACATCAACGTGGACGGCGATGTGAAGAGTGTGCTCTACAGCAATCCGGCCGGACAAGTGTCCAACAAGCCGTTTGATGGCGTGAATATCGTGATCATAACCAAAAAAGACGGTACTTGTCAAATCCTGAAACGGCTCTTCTAACAGCCTCCCCCCCCGCGCCCCCTCCTGAAGGAGGGGGAGAAAGGGACCTGCTTCATGGGGACGGTTCTTGTGTTTCACTTGCTGAAACACAAGAACCGTCCCCGCGTTTCGGCAACCCGTCCCGGCAAAACGCGTGGATGTGACGTGTTGCCGTTGCCGTCCGGCGCCGCCGGCGCTATCTTTGCCGGCGTTAACAAAACGGCACGGCCGTTTTGCACACCACTCTTACAATACACACACAACCGAACCTCTCTTCCTTCAGGAGGGGGCGGAGGAGGACAAGACCTTTATTATGAAAAAGATGACAATCAAGCCGCGCGCGGTGGCGCCGGCTACTTGGGGTGAGGCGATGCCGGCGGGCACCGCCTCACGTGTGTTGAACCTGCGCGAGAGTGCCGACGGCCTGTCGCTCGAGGTGATGGGCCTGCCGCGCGAATTAGGCACGGTGCCCGCGGCCTCGCGGCTGCTGCACGTGCTGCCCTCCGGCTCGCTGCTCGCGTCCTATGGCCGCCAATTGCTGCTCGACGGCCGCCCGGTGTACACCTTAGCCGCCGGCGTGGCTGCCCTGCATGCCTTTGCCGTGGGCGACCTCGTGGTCGTGGCCACCACCGGCGGCACACTGCTGCTGGCCGACGATGGAGAGGGCGGCCTCGCCACCCTCGACCCGGCCGACGCCGTGCCGTCGCTGGCGATAGGGGAGCGCGCCGTCACCGGGGCGACCGCGCCGCTGGACGCCTACACTTTCGCCGAGCCGTACAGCCGCTGGCAGACGGTGGACGCCGCCGATGCCGTCGCCATCGCCGCGGCCACACGCAAGGCGTGGCGAGCCGCCACGGCCGCCGTCACGGCCGTCGGACACCGTCACGGCGCGGTGGCCGCGCGCGTGGCGCTCAGGCTGCAAGACGACACTTACCTCTGGGTGAGCCGACCGGTGACGCTCAGCGACACGGCGGCCGCCAACGCCGCCCGGGAGACGGTGCGCGACGTCACCCACAACGAGACATCGTTCACCGGCGTGGAGGACGCCCGGCTCACCGTGGACGCATTCGTGCCCACGGTGACCGCCGCCGGCGGTGTGGCGCCGCGTTGGCGCGCGATGGTCAAGGCGGTGGACCTGCTCGTGAGCCTCGATGAGGTGGACCTCGCCGACGTGGAAGGCGACGTGGCGCTGCGCTGCGTGACGTCCACATCGAGCGGTACCCGCACCTATAGCCTTGTGGCCTCGCTCGCGCCGAGACCTGCCGAGGCGGTGGCGGCCCGCCTCGCGGTGAGCGCGATGCGCGTGGTGGCCACGTGTGCCGACCTCGAGAGCCTTGCCGAGTGGACGCCGGTGACGGCCGGCAACGTGTACGCCGTGGCGGCGCTCGACGCGGTGTCGCTCGACCACCTGTCGCGGCCGCTGGTCGACGCGATGTGTCATAATGGCTGCTACTGCGCGTTGGGCACCGACGGCTCCCTGACGCTCTCGCCGCCGGCCAACGCGCCGGTTGCCGCCGCCACGCGCCGTGTGACGGGTGTCGAGCCGCTCGCGCTGCTGCCCGTCACGCGGCCTCTCTTCTGGGGTGGCGCCGGCCGGTATTTCGCTTTTGTGTTCACGCGCGACGGCATCTACGCCGTGTCGCAAAGTGCCGCCGGCACCCTGGGCGAGCCACGCTTGGTGAGCCGCACGGTGATCGACGGCACTGTGCATCCGGTGGAGGGCGAGCGGGGCGTCTATTTCGTCACCGCCGGCGGCGAACTGCGCCTGCTGGCGGGGCAGACGATGCGCGCCCTGCTGCGCGGCGTGCCGAGCGGAGCGAGCCTCGCGCCGGTGGACGCCACGGGCGAATTGTGGGTGGCGGCCGACGACGGTGCCGTGACAGTGGTGATGCCCGGCGGACGCACCGCCGAGCGCGACTTGAGTGTCCGCCACTTCCTGTGCCGTGCCGGACGCGCACTGGCGGTGACAACCGACGACAAGGTGCTCGACACTGCCGACGAGCGACCTGCCGACGCCGTGCCGGTGGAGTGGACGAGCCACCCCGTCGCACTTGGCGACGAGGTGACCATCACGCGCGTGGCGAGTGTGCAGTGGAGCGTCAATAGCCGCGGACGCGCGGCGGCGCTGCGCTTGTCGCTTGAGGCGCGGCGCGCGTTGGCCGGCGACTGGGTTGAGGTGGCCGTCGTGGGCGTCGACGGCACCATCGACGAGAGTGTGGTGGCCCCGGTGATGATGGTGCCCCAGCGCGTGGTGCGCCTGCGCGTTACCGGCACCGCCCCCTCCTCCACCCTCCTCCTTCCTTCCCAATTCATAATTCATAATTCATAATGCATAATGCATAATTGGTCAAGTGCGCGATAATTATGCATTATGCATTATGAATTATGAATTGAATTTAGGCCGCGCTTCCGCGCGGGAAATCTTTCAAAATCTTTCAATATCTTTAAATATGTAGGGCCTGGCCTTGGCCTGGCCGCCCTGCCGCAATGACTAATATCGGCCGCGCTTCCGCGCGGGAAATCTTTCAAAATCTTTTATTATGTAGGGCCTGGCCTGGGCGTGGCCTGAATTTAATTCATAATTCATAATGCATAATTGAAGGATTTTGAAAGATTTCCCACGCGACAGCGTGGCCTAAAAATAATTAATAATTCATAATGCATAATTGAAGGATTTTTGAAAGATTTCCCGCGCCCCGGCGCGGCCGATAAATACACACACACAAATGGAAAAGATTGATATAAACGAGATTGTCGCCGAGAACGCGCGGCGTCGCACCGCCCTCGAGGCCGTGGAGGGCGGCTACGACCCGCTGACGGGCGTCGGCGCCTGGGGCGACCGTGTGCCGGCCGGCGGCTGCCGCGTGCCGCGCGCCACCGTGGCGCGCCTCGGTGTGGACGGCTATCTGGCCCTCGACAAGACGGCGCGTGAGCGACTGCGCATCAAGGACGACTTCGAGTTCTGGTGCGCGCGCTGCGTGACTATCAAGCACAAACTGGGTGGCGCCGGACCGTTCATCCCCAACCGGCCGCAGCGGCGACTGCTGGCGGCCATGGAGCGGCAGCGCGTGGCCGGACTGCCCATCCGCATTATCTTGCTCAAGGCGCGACAGTGGGGCGGCACGACGCTCATCCTGGTGTATATGGCGTGGATGCAAATCGTGCGCCACGTGATGTTCAACAGTCTGCTGCTGGGCCACCAGCGTCTCAATAGCCATAATATCAAGCGGATGCTTCAAATGCTCGTGGAGCGTTATCCGCCCGAGATGGTCGAGCCGGGCGACGAGCCGCCGCGCCTGTGTGGCGGCGGCGCGCCGGGCGTCTACCGCCTCACGCCGTCGGGCGGCCTGGTGGTGCTCGGGTCGGCCCTGAGCGAGGACGCGGCGCGTGGCTACGACCTGTCGATGGCCCACCTGAGCGAGGTGGCCTTCTGGAAGGACAGCGACATGCACTCGCCCGAGGACGTGGTGAGAACCGTCAGCGGCACCGTGCCAATGGCCGCCGACACCGTCGTGGTGATGGAGAGCACCGCCAACGGCACCGGCAATCTGTTTCACACCGAGTGGGAGCGCGCCGTGCGAGGCGAGAGCGACAAGACGCCGGTGTTTGTGCCGTGGTATGACATCGCGCTCTACCGCGACGACGCGGTGGACGACGCGGCCGCATTGTGGGAGGCGATGGACGACTATGAGCGCGACCTCTGGTACAACGGCCTGACGCTCGAGATAATCGCGTGGTATCACCGCAAGCGCCGCGAGTACACCGCCCACTCGCTGATGATGGCCGAGTATCCCACTACGGCGGTGGAGGCGTTCACCGGCACCGACCGCTGCGCCTTCTCGATGGAGGATCTGGAGCGCCTGCGCGAGGGCTGCCGCGCGCCGCAGGCCGTCGGCGAGGTGCTGCCCGCGGCGGGACGCGATGGCTGGAAACGGCCGCGCTGGGACGACAACCCGCGCGGACTGACCCGCGTGTGGCAACAGCCGGCCTCGAGCCACCGATATGTGGTGGCCGTCGATGTGGGCGGACTGGCCGCCGGCAGCGACTGGAGCGTAATCGTCGTGATGGACGCCTACGGCGTGGAGCGAGACGGCGTGCCGGAGGTGGTGGCGCAGTGGCGCGGACACTTGCCGCACGAACTGTTGGCATGGAAGGCGGTGGCCATGGCGCAGTACTACAACCGCGCGCTGCTCGTTATCGAGAGTAACACCCTCGACACCGGCGGCACCGAGGGCGCCGACGGCGGACTGCTGCTGCCGCTGGTGGCGCGTGACTACCGCGACGTCTATCGCCGCGACAGCGGCGCCGTGGGCTTCCACACCAACCGCCACACCAAGGCCCGCGCCATCTATCTGCTCAAGGAGCGCGTACACCTGGGCTCCTACGTTGAGCGCGACGCGATGACCGTCGACGAGATGGCCGTCTATCAGGAACTCGAGGCCGGCACGCGGTGGGAGGCCGCGCCCGGTCACCACGACGACCTGGTGATGACACGCGCCATCGCCATCGCCGCCCTCGCCGAGCACGACCGGCCGCCGCGACCCGCCTCCAGCGACATCGACTGCCTCAAAGTCTTTTTTTAGACATAAGGACATAAGAGACACCCGTTGGCGGTATTAATCTTGATGTGATTAAGCCCCGTCAGGGGCGACAGTCTCTAGGCGGGGGCGTGAGTGGCGACAGCGCGAGCCCCGTCAGGGGCGACAGCCCCTAGGCGGGGGCGTGAGCGGCGACAACGCGAGCCCCGTCAGGGGCGACAGCCCTTAGGCGGGGGCGTGAGCCCCCGTGACTATCGCGTGCTTTTTCTCAATCCAAGCCCTGTAAGGGCGGCAGAAACATGCGGAAACTGTCGCCCCTACGGGGCTAATAATGGGGAATGTGCTTTTGACACGGGGGTTCCGCTTCGCTCCACCCCCGCCTAGGGGCTGTCACCCACTTCGTGGGTTCCGTCCCCACCGCCCGTCCCCGCGTGCCGCGTAAGAACCGTCCCCGCCGCCCGAAAATTAATGGATAATTAATGCAATAGTTCGGTAATTTTTGAGGTTAGCGTCAATTCACGTCTATAACAACGTCAATTTCCGTCTATCTTAATTATTTTAGACAAAAAATTGACGATAATAGACGTTGTTATACCTTAATTCCGCAACTCGATATTTATCTCTCGAAAATTCTCGAAAATTCTCGAAAAAATATTGTATCTCGTAAATTTTCGTAAATCTACGTAAATTTAATTTGGGTGATAATATTCTGTGAATAAAATATTTACGACAATTTACGCAAATTTACGAGAAAATTATTTT